>NZ_CP081963.1 GCF_019844075.1 Curtobacterium sp. TC1 | reverse complement strand
TACCAGTATTACTGATGATGCCTGTTTTGCCAGCAAGACAAGCGGTGGTTGCGATCTAAGATATACCCGCTTTACTGGTAATGCAAGCATCGCCGACATCCCAAGTAGTACGGGTACGGCTGGCATAGAGTGCACTACTTGGGCTGCAAGTAATGCCGGTATCGGTTGCTCTTCATTGCAGGCAGCCGAGGTCAGTGCGTCAGGCTGTGGACCATCGCGACGACAAGCAGCACGCAAAAGCTCACTCCGAGTCCAGCGCCGGTAATCGTGTCGAGAAGCCCGCCTTCGGCCGTCCACTCACGCTTGCTGTGTTCGGTGACGCCGTCAGGGTCGGAGGAACGACGCTCTGGGCTCATACGGTGCAGGCTAGCGCCACCTAGGCGGAGAGCTCGAGGTCGCGGAGGGCTTGGAGGCCGATGGTGGTGACTACGCGGTACGCCGTTGTGTGGTCGCCAAGGCCGTCGGGATGCGTCGGGTACTCCGGAAAGGCGTCTGGGCCGCCGCGCGCGTCGGTGAGGACGAATCGGACGGGCATGGTCTTGGGGGAGCGGGGGTCTCGTTGATGTCGGGTGCGTGGCTGTCGGCCGCCTCGGGTGGAGAGGTGTTCCTTCCACCAGGCCCACATCTCTCGTTCGGCCGCGTAGAGCGCGTTGCGGCGCTTGAGCAGACCGTCGACGCCGAGTGCTGCGGCGATCCGTCGTCGGTGGTCGTGTACGCGGCGGCGCCAGCCGCCGGGTACACGGGTTGCGAGGGAGTACCGGCGGAGGATCCTCAGCGACGCACGGACCCGTCCTACGGGAAGTCCCGCACGGTCGGCGACTTGCTGCGGTGTACGAGCATCGCGCTGCAGGGCTTCGTACGCGCGACGGGCGGTGGAACCGAGGCCATTACGGGTGAAGACGTCGTGTCGGCCGGCTTCGAGCTCGTCGGTCAGTTGGTCGAGCAGAACGGTACGGGTGTCAAAAAGCTGCCCCGGGGGGCGGGCGTTCATATTGTGAAGTGGTTCGACATGTTTCTGGGCTGTGGAGAACGTGTTCCCGAGGGCGTAGACGGCCGCGTGGTCGTCGTCGTGTGCGCGCCGCTTGGCCAGGTGGCCCGCCTTGACGAGCCGCAAGAGGGTCCTGCCAGCGGTCGGAGCGGGTATCCCGGTAAGGGTGGCCACGGAGCGTTTCGCGGCCGCGACAGTGCGGGAGCCGCTGGTGAGGGTGAGCCACGCGATCGCGCGGAGCACCGTGGCATCGTGGAGGCCGTGTTCCGTGACCGCCCACCGGCCGGGGGAGACCCGCAGTGCCGTCATCACGGCGTCGACGTCGTCGACGAGCGCGGCGAGCTCGGAGAGGTCCTTCGGCGCGGTCCAGTCGGGGCGGACGCTGTCCGTGACGACGTGATCCAGGGCGCGTTCCCACTGTTTGTGCATCCGCGCCTCGGCTTCCGCCGACTGCAGGCGACGCCGGCGCCCGGAGGGGAGGCGCTTGGTGCGGTAGTGCTCCATCCCCGGCGCCGTCTGCGCGGCATGGCGGACGTCATCGAACGACCAGCCCGCACGGGCGGCCGCGAGCAGGCACAGGTAGCCGTTGTGCGACGGGTTCGCGCCGCCGCCGGCGACAGCCATGCTCCGCTCGCCATGCGGCGACAACGGCTTGCGGGGCCGGTAGCCAGGAACGAGCCGGCCCATGGGCTGCTCCTGCTCGGGGGAGTCGGCGGGGCGGAGCTGCCGAAACGCGGCGATCAGCCGCAGCATCCGCTCCGCGTCAACACGGCCTGGAGCATCCCGGTGCAGCATCGCGAGATCCCCAGCCATCAGCTGTGACGTCCCACCGGCGGGGTGCGGTGACAGTGGCGGACGTACAGCGCCGCTGGTGGCGTTGTGGAGCATGCCGCGGTCCAGGGTCTCCGACAGGACCGCTTTCGCTGCCGCTGACAGCTGCTCCATCAGACCCAGCGGCAACGCGGCCGTCGGCACCCACACGTGATAGCCGCCGCCGGGGGAGGAGCGCAGCACCACATGCGGGACGTTCTCACCCTCGAGCACCCGCACCAGCACACCGAGCTCCTCAGCCGCGGCCGGGTGATCTTCCGGCTTCTTCGCGTCCAGGTCGAACACCGCGAACCAGAACCGGCCCTCCGCATCCGCGAGGTGCACCGTCCACGGCGCCGACGGCGGCCGCGGATCCCGCACCCACCGGCGCGCCGGGTACGACGACGACAGTTCCCCGTGCGCATCACGAATCATGCACTGGACCTGCGGACGGACCGCGATCGCCTGCGTCAAAGCCCACGCATTGTCCGCTCCGGACACGCTCGTCGAATTACCTAATAGATCTGAGGCAGATAAGGCTATGATGGGGTCACCTCCTCCTCTCGGGGTGGCGGTACGGCGAAGGCTCCCGGCTCCAACCGGGCTTCTTCTCTCGGAACCTCAGGACCTGATCTGCTTGGCGGCTGTGCCAGGTGCTGAGATACATGACTTGGGGCTATGCCCCGGACCCCCGCTTCGGCGGGGGTTCTGTCGTTAAGCGGTCTGTTTGAGCGCCTCCGTGGTGTCATCAGTTAGCAACGGCAGTGCGCCGTGCTCGGTCTTGACCAGGAGCGCCAGGCGCTCGAGGTACATCGACAGGGAGAGGTTGCCGGACGCACGTGCGGCCTGACCAAAGTCCTCTGCCGTGGTCGGGGCGAAGGAAACATGGTCGTATACGGCCTTCTGCCCACGCGGCAGCCGGTTGCGTCGAGTTCCAGCGTTCACACCCATGCCCGCAGTCTGTCGTGTTAACAAGCGGTTAGGCGCGCAGGCGCGCCGGTGGTTCGCGGTCACGCTGCGTTTGTCCACCGGGTGTAACCGGGCAACCAGCCCTCGACCGCTGCGTTGAACTCGTCGGCGCTGGCGGATCGGAATGTCGCGAACTCCCGGGCGGGGCCGGAGCGCCAGATGAGCTCTGGGGTAGTGTCGCAAGCAGAGACGGTCACTTGTGCTTTGCTACGAGTAGTCATGATGACCTCCGGTAGTTCCGGGCTGCGAGTCGGGTCTCGTGAGCAGATTGTCAACCAGGGTAAGTTGTTGTCGAATGGTACTCTAGAGCATGCTCTCGGAAGATGCGTTCGCGGCGTGGCTGGCGATGGTAGGTGCGCCGTCGCGGTCCGGTGAGCTGGCGTCTCTGATCGGGGAGAACGTCGCCAAGATCAGAGCGCAGCGACTTCGCTCACGCGTGTCGTGGTCGGTCGTGGTCGCGGTGAGTCGCGCTCTGGGTAGAAACCCTGTTCGGGATCTCCAGGGATTCCCCGTGTTCGCTGCGGTGGACGTGGTCCAGCCAACATCGCGAGAAGCGCTCAGCCAGGTGCAGGTCGAGGATGTCTTGTTGGAGATCTCGAAGCGGCGCCGGTCGGAGATCGCCAGGATGGTTGGCGCTGCGGGGTACGAGCTACAAGCCTTCCCGTTCGAAGAATCCACCCGCTACTGGTTCGATGCCATGGACGCCAACGGAACCCTTCGAGGCAGGCTTGTCGAGGCAACTACCCTTGACAAGACTTCCCTCTCACGGGCTATCAGCGCGAACACGCTGAGTCCGGAGCAGGCCGTGACCGCAGCCGTCATGGCCGGTGGGACGCCGACAGTGGGGCTGGTCATCATCGGCCTGGTGTCGGCTGCGGAGGCGGGGTGGGCTCCGACCGTACGTGACACCGCGCTCATCGAGTGCTCGGACACCGACCTCATCGACCTCGCCGACGCCCGATTGAGGACGCTGCGCAGAAAGATCCGGGCGGATCTTGTGGAAGCGAACTACTGGAAGACCCTGGGGTGAGCACGTGGACTTCACATTGACAATCATCATGGCCGCGGTGGCTATCCCGGCTGCGCTGTTGGCTGTGACGCGGCTTCCACAGTGGAGCCGACGCCGCAACCTCCGCGCAATCAGCGCGTTCCTGCTGCTATCGGCGTCGTTCGCGCTGATGATCCCGGGGATCTACACGGCACTCGATGTCGGTGATAACAACGCCCTGGACCTTGTCATCAAGGGGGTCCTCTTCCTCTCCCTCAACATCGTGTGCGTAGACCTCGCGGACGCCAACGGCGCACCACGGCTCGCGCGTCGCATGAATGGCGGTCTGGGGTGGGCCATCTTCGGATCGTTCATGATCGCACTGGCGATGATGCTGGCACTCATCGGCGCCCACGCGTCGAGCCCGGCCCTCGAGGCATACCGGAGCGATCCGCTGGTCGTCTGGTACAACACGCTGGCGAACGCTTATCCGGCAGTGATCGGTGTAGCGCTAGCGCCGCACCTGCTCGCGACGATCCGAGACACGGGTGCATCGGCGAAACGACGTCGCAACGCGACGCTCGTCACTGTCGGCTTCCTCATGAGTGTCGTCGGCACAGTTCTGCTTCCCGTTTTTGCGGGGTCAACGTCGACGTACCGCCTGGATCAGGTGATCAACGGCATTGCGGCCATCTGCGTCGTCGTGGGTTTTATCTTGGCCTACCGCGAGATGGGCACGCAGAAGTACAACAGCGTCCGTAGGTCGGCACTCAGCGTCGATTAGGAGCCCCAGTCTCCGTCAGTGACGAATGCCCGCCAGAGGTCAATGAGCTGCTGCAGACGCTCGCGGTCAAGCGTGTAGGTGACCGAGCGGCCGTGCCGGCGGTCGGCAGGCACATCGGTCGAGACGACAGCCCACTGCTCAAGCTGTTGCATCGAAGCACTGATGGTGCCCTGGAGGATGCCGAGCTCTCGAACAAGCTCTGACGCTGTTGTCGAACCGTTCAGCCAGAGGTAGCGCACGACGAGGGCCTTCGTTCGATTGCCCATGATCGCGCTGGCGACGTCGAGGTCGGGCTCCGTTGGGTCTAGCGGGTCCTGGGGTCTCGGCACGCCCTAAGTGTGGCGTAGCACCCGTCACACTGTCTCACTACCTGGTTTTGACAAACTGAGTTAGTATTACCCTCGGAAGAGGGTCTTCTGCTGACCGTCAAGGTTCAACCTCCGCTGTGGCAGGGGACCCACAACTTATTAAGTTGGAGGGCTCTCTTGGAGACTCAGCACCACATCGAGGGGCACCGTACCCCCGACCCTGTCCATAGCCTGTTTCGTTCGAGCGAAGCGGAGGTCTCCACCAGTGAGGTGGCACAGAGCGGCTTCCGCGGCGCCCTGAACCGTTTCGGGTTCAAGCTGCGGCCCGGCGCCGCGGAACAGCAGGCGCGGGAGCGCGGCGCGGCGCTCGAGAGCGCGCGGGCGGTGATCCTGCACAGCGCGTTCACGCGACCCGTCGGTGTGCTGATCGCGAACCCGAAGGGCACGTCCGGGAAGACGCCGGCGACGCTGGGGCTCGCGTCTGCGTTCGCTGCCGTCAAGGGCAATGGCATCTGCGCGCTCGAGGTCGCGGATGACTCTGGCACGCTGGCGCTCCGGGCGGAGGGCACCCCGCAGCTGGATCTCGGTGACCTGGTGCGTGACATCGCGTCGATCCGGTCGTCGGGGCAGCTCGCTGGCTACGCCGTGCAGCAGTCCTCGTTCGTCGACGTATTCGGATCCCGGCCGGGGGAGTCCCGGCCGGCGCTGACGGCGGACGACGTCGTAGGTGTCTCTCGGGTGATCGATGAGTACTACCGGTTCCGGTTCATGGACTCCGGCAACGTCGTCACGACGGGGCCGTTCCTCGGTGCGATCGACGTCGCGGACGTTCTGGTCGTGCCGGTGATGATGGCCCGCGACTCCGGGTTGAAGGCGATCGAGATGCTCGACGGTCTGATTGCCGCTGGCGGCCACGCGGCCGAGCTGGCTCGGAACGCCGTGATCCTGCGGATGACGGATGGCCGTCCTGAGAACAGCGCCGACCGTGACGACGTCGTGCGCTACCTCGAGGAGCGCGGCGGAGCACGACAGTTCGACATCCCGTTCGACGCACACATCGCGGAACGGCGTGACATCACGTGGGCGAAGGTGTCCCAGGCGACGCAGGATGCGTTCACGTTCGCGGCCGCGGAGATCGTCCGCGTGGTGCGCGGCGAGGCACCTAGCACGGCGTCGGCGTCCCGGCCGAGCGAAGCGGTGCCTGCGTCCGGGCCGGACGACGACGGCCTCGACGCGGCGTCCGAGCCCGAGCCCGAAGCGGCCACACCGCAGCCGGTGTCAGCATCCGCGGCGCCGCAGGCGCCGGTCGTACCGACGGTGGCGCCGGATCCGCGTGAGGACTGGGTGACGTGCCCGGAGTGCGGCAAGCAGACGCCGCAGGCGTCGTACTGCGCGTTCTGCCGGCACCAGCTCACCGACACGGTCAACCTGCAGCGCTTCTACGGCCGCGCCCGTCGCGCGTCCGGGTACGCCGAGCCTGCGGAAGACCTCCCCGAGCAGCTGCGTGCGCTCCCTCTCGTCCCCACCGACGACCCCGAAACCGACGACGACGACGGCTCCGGCCGGGCGTCGGCGTAACCCACGAAAGGACTCTCCATGTCTGTTCTGCCCATCTCCACCGCCCCGGTGCCGACGCGTGTCGTCGCGGCGTGCTCGGGGAACAACACGAACCCGTTCTGCGGGGTGACGCCGAACTTCGACTGGCTCGGTGACGGCTTCAACGCCGTGTGGGTGCCAGCCCTCGGCGGTGCGCTCGGGATCGCGCTGATCATCCTGGCGTTCTTCTTCATCAAGGCCCTGCTGGGTCTGCGGAAGGCGCTCGATGCGAAGAAGCCGAACGAGGCCGAGCACGCCCGGAACGTCGCGTTCGGGACCGGGCTGGCGATCGCGGGCGTGATCCTCGCCCCGACCCTGTTCGTGGCGATCACGACCGCCGCGCAGCGAGGCGCCTGATGAGCGCCCCCGACCAGCACGAAAGCACCGGACAGCGGAAGCGGGTCAGCGTCCGGAAGGCGGTGCTGATCTTCGCCGCCGCGGTGGTCGCCGCCGCCCTGGTGGTGCTGATCGTCGTGGCCCTGCTGCCGCGCCCGACGAGCACGCCCGCAGCGTCCGCCTCAGCACTGGCGACGTCGTCTGCGACGCCGGGTTCGGCGCCAACAGTGGACAGTCTCGGTACCTCGGAGCGGCGCACCGTATCGGGGTGCGTTGCCGGGGCCGGGATCACGGGAGAGGATCTGCTGCAGCTGCGGCGGACGAAGGACTTCACCGTCGAGGGCGCCGCGGAGTTCCTCGGCGGGTTCCTGCAGGTCACGTCCGCGGCCGACCCGGAGTGGCGGTCCGGAATCGATCAGGTGGTGAACATCGCCACCACCGGTGCAGCGCACGACCTGCTGCAGAACCAGATCGACGAGGGCACCCCCTACGCGGACGCACAACAGCACACCGCCGACCTGGCAAAGGGTGCGTTCAAGGTGGTCGACCTCACCACCCACACGGTGACGATCGACATCGCCGCGCCGACGACCACCGACGGGAAGGCCGACGTCCGGAACGGGCAGACCAACTACACGGGTGGTCAGTTCACGCTCACCGCCACGGCCGGCGGTTGGGTCGTGTCGGGTGCGTCCGGTGACGGTGACTGGCGGCAGAACGCCACCCAGACCGGCACCACGTTCACGGAGGGGTGCTGATGGCTTGGTGGCAGGACGCCGGCGCGAACCTCGCTAGCGGGTTGACGGGCATCGTCGCCGGGATCGTCGGTCACGGTGCGAAAGCAGCATCCGACGTGGTGAAGGCGGTGGAGTTCACGAAGGACCCCGCCGGGTACATCACGTCGCTGTTGCAGCAGGGCGTGTACGTGGTGGCGACGAAGCTGGTCCCGCCGATGATCGACGCGCTGCACCCCGACTACACGGCGAAGTGGTGGATCTCGTCGTACCGGGTGTCGTTCGGGATGGCGTTCCTCGTCGCGGCGGTGCTGCTGGTGATCTCGTTCGTGCAGACGCAGAAGGGCAAGAACTCCGGCAAGGAGCTCGCCGAGACCCTGTTCGTGGCGCTGCCTGGGTTCGTCATATCCGCTGCGTTCGGGCCCCTGGTCGGGCAGCTGGTCGGGAAGGTGTTCGTCCAGCTCGAGGACTCGATCGCGTTGTGGTCGGTGTCGTCGTCGACGAAGGACTACTTCACCAGCCTCGGCGACGCCGCAGCGTCCGACAACGCGCAAGCGTTGTGGGGGACGGCGCTGATCTCGCAGATCACCCTCATCGGGTTGCTGCTCGGGATGATCGTGGTGGTGTTCGTGCTGCTGATCCAGCTCGCCACGATGTACCTCACCGGTGCGCTGATGTCGCTGTTCCTGGTGTGGCTGATCAACGCCCGCACCCGGCACCTGGGAAAGATCGGCCCGACGGTGTGGATCGCGTTGAACTTCGCCCACGCCCTACTGATCCTCCTCGTCGGCATCGTGTTCCGCGCCGTCGGTGGCCTGCAGATGAAGGCCATGAACGGTGACGCCGGCGACTTCGCCGTGTTCGTCAACCTCGCCCTCCCGGCAGTGCTGATCTGCATGATGATCTTCGCCCCGATGGCGCTGATGAAGATCGCCTCCCCAGCCGCCGCCGCACTCGGCGGCGGCGGGCAGTCCCGCGACGGCGGGCTGAACAGCCCCAACGCCGGCTCCGTTCCGCAGGTCCCCACCAGCGGTGGTGGTCGTGGCGGCGGAGGCGGGGCGGGGCCGCAGAGTCCGAACGACGCCGCGCAGAACGGCAGCGGCGGCGGCAAGGGGTGGACCCCGTCGACGCAGCCTGCACAATCCAGCGGTGGTGGGTCTACGACGATCAACGCCACCGGCGGCAGCGGCGCCGGGGCTGGAGGTGCAGCGAATCAGGCGGCGCAGTCCGGCGGACGGAAGACCGCGCAGGCGGCCGCGCAGAAGGGCGCCACCACCGCCGCCGGCAAGACCGCGACCGCCGGCACCGCAGCGACCGGTGTCGGCGCCCCCGTCGCCGTCGCCGCGGTTCTCGCCAACGCCGCCCTCAAGGCAGCCGCGTCCGCGGTGCGTGCCGGCCACCAGGCCGCCGAGCAGGCCGGCGACGCCGGCTCCCACGACTAACCCGCTCTGACCTCTGAAGGAGTGCTCCTGATGCGTACCTGGAAGCGTTACCCGGCGAATCTGCCGGACCCATCCACCGTCGCCCCCGGCACCGTCGTCGCGTCCGACGGCTGGGGCCTGTGGGGTGAAGGGCAGGGGTGGCGGCAGCGTACGGGCCGGTTCACCGGCCCGACCTGGACTGCCGTGTTCCTCGAGACGCCGTCGTTGCGGGCGGTACGGCGGAAGGTGACCGACCTGGTGCTGTTGCTCTCGGTCGGATACATCGCCGGCGTCTTCGGGTGGACTGCTGCCCGTGCTGGGCAGCAGATGACCACCCTCGACATCCATCTGATCGCCGGTTCCGTCATGGCCGTGTTCGTGTCGCTGCTCGTTGTCGGGTGGGGGCGGTTCAGCGTCGATGACCCTCGTGGGGTGCCGCAGGCAGGGGCGGTGCGCTGATGCGGACCTCACTGATCGGCGGTGACGTCACCCACCGTGGCCTCTTCGGCGGACGGATCTCCAAGACTCGGGTCTGGACGTTGAGCGTTGCGCTGGTTGCCGGGTTCACGGCGGCCGCGTTCTGGCAGCTGTGGGGCCTGATCGCGTTGGCGGTGCTGCCGTTGGTGGCGTGGTTCGTGACCATCGACACCGAGAACAACACCGTCCTGCAGCGGAACATCGACAAGCGCTCCTACCGCGACCGTGTGCAGCGTGGTCTGACAACGTTCGTCCCGTACGACAAAGACGGCTGGGACGCGCTCACCGACGCGTGGTCGTCCGCCCGCGGCCGGAGGGCGCGCCGTGCGGCGGAGCGACAGATGCACGCGATGCGGCTCACACCCGACGGGGTCGAGGGGATGCTGTGGCTCCGCGAGCGGAACCGGATGCCCGGCATTCAGTGGCACCGTCCGTCGTTCGGGCAGGAATACCTCGCCGTGGTGTTCAGCACCACCGGGCAGGTCGAGGGCATCGAATCCGACGCCGTCTTCGACGCCTCCGCCGCCGGCTACGAGCAGGTGCTCGCCCAGTTCGGTGCAGCACTGACGCTCCCGAACCGGGTGCAGACGATCTCCCGGATCCTGCCCTCCGACCCGGCCCCGCACGAGGCGTGGCTCGCCGAGCACGGTGACGACTCGATCCCGGACGAAATCCACGAGTCCTACCGGGAAGTCGTCGACGACATCTCCGCAGCGCAGCTGGTGAACCGGCCCATGTTCGTCGTCTGCTGGCCCGTCACGGACCGGTTCGTCGCCCGCGCCGAACGCGCCGGCGACGGCATCGACGGCTGGCTGGCGGTCATGGACCGGGAAATCCGGTCCGTGACGGCGGCGTTCACGGCGGCCCGGTTCCGGAACGTGCGTGCGTTGACGGCGCGGCAGACCGCCGCGGTCCTGCGGCACCTGCAGCACCCCGGGTTCCCGATGGACCAAGCCGGGGACATCACCCCGGACCGGGCATGGCTGCCCTCGCAAGAGGACTGGTCCTACATGACCTACGTCGGCGCCCCCGAGGGGCAGCTGTCGCAGTCGCTGTCGCGCACCTGCCGGGTGACGGCGAAGGACGTGAAGATCTCGCACCGCACGTCGCTGTGGATGGCACCGATGCTCGGCGAGATGGAACACCAAGTCGTGCGAACGATCAGCTTCCACCTCGAGCTGACCCCGCAGGACCACGCCCTGTTCCTGGCGGAAAAGGACCGCGTGTCCGACATCGCGGACGCGAACCGGCGGGCCCGCGGCGGCGGCATCGAGGACACCACCCTCACCGTCGAGCAGGAAGCCGCGAAACGGCGCATCGCCGACCTCACCCCCGGCACCGGGTACGCCGGCGCGAACTGGGTCGGCTACATCACCGTCACCGCCGGGAGCCGGCAGGAGCTCTCCGACGCCGTCGAAGAGATCACCGCCGCAGCATCGAACGCCGGGATCAGCAAGCTGACCTGGCTCGACCCGCACCAGCAGACCGCCGCCGCATACACATGGCCCGTCGGCCGCGGCATCGCCTCCTCGAACGCGTCCATCGGCACCCGCGTGGAGAAGCTCGCAGCCGGCAAGGAAGCGAAGGAATCGCTGTGACCCTCGATCAGATCTTCTTCGCCGTGTTCGGCGCGGTGTTCTTCCTCGCGTTCGGAACAGCGCTGCTGTCGGCGGTGCGACCGACCATGGGCGCCGCGATCACGTTCCTCACCGCGATCGCGCTCAGCATGCCGGCCGCGACCCTGGTCGGTCCGGTCGCGGGAATCTGCGTGTTGGTGCTGCTCCCGCTGGCCGTGCTGTACGGGTGGTCCCGCCGGGCGACCCGCCGCCTGCTGCGCCACACCGATGACCAGGAAGCGGCGGAGTCGCTGTGATCGTCATCGGCTGGTCGTTGATCATCGCCGTGCAGGCGACGTTCGCTCTCGCGATCATCACCATCTACCGCGGCGCAGCCCGCCGATCGAACCGGCACGCCTGGGCCGGAATGGGCTGGGGCGTGCTCGGTGTCGCTGGCCTCGCCCTCGGCTCCGCGATCACCCCGCTCGCCGGCGTGCTGCTGATCGCTGTGACAGCCCTCGCTGCGTGGCTGCTCCGGCGCCGCATCCGGCAGCTCACCACCACCAACCTCGAACAGAGCAGGACCAACTCGATGAGCGCGACGACGAACAGCCCGAACGAGACGGACGAGCCGTACGAGCCGACCCGTCGTGCTCGGCGCGCAGGACTGCTGTCCGCGAAGCAGCGGGTCAAGCGGAGCATCCGGTCCGCGCCGGTCGCAGTCGACGACGTCACCGACGAGCTCGCCCCAGGGAAGGACGCCAACGGGTTCCCTGTAGCCGCGGACGGCGGTTACCAGCCGAAGCGGCGGAAGCTGCTGACCCGGATGGGCTACTACGGCCCCCTGGTGAAGGGGGCGCCGTCGACGACCCGGCAGGTGGAGATCCTCAACCCGGCACCGATCGCGTCGCCGATGGAGTTCCAGGGGCTGCTGTCGGGCATCGAGACGTTGTCGTCGACGCCGGCGACGAACGACCAGTTCGCGGCGTTCCGCGCAGGGAAGGTCACCAGTGCGAACGTGTGCACGATTGGCGACGTCGGGGTGGGGAAGTCGACGCTGATGAAGTGCGACTACGTGCTCCGCCCGCTGGTGTTGAAGGGCCGCCGGGTGGTGGTCATCGACATCAAGCCGTTCACCGGTGACTCCGGGTTCGGGGAGTACACCCCCGTCGCTGCAGCGATCGGGGTCGATCCGATTCGGTTCATCATCGCTGACACGTCCACCTCCGCCGCCCGTGAGGGCGTGACGTTGAACCTGCTCGACAAGCGGCTGCTGCAGACACAGCTCGTGCCCGGCCCCACCGGCATGGTGCAGATGGTGCAGCAGGCCGCCGCGGTCCTCAACGACAACATCGAGCTGAACCGGTTCGAGAAGAAAGCCGTCCGCGTCGCCGTCCTGCACGCGCTCCGCTCGGCCGAGGACAAGGGGCGGTCGGCGAACATCCTCGACGTGCTCGAGCGGATCGGGGACATGGACGTCCCCGAGTACGCCGGGCTGAGCTCGTTCGTCAAGGACCACCAGGAGCTCGCCGGCTACGGCGCCCGGATCCTGCTCGAGCGGATCCCGGAAGAGATGCCCGGCCTGTTCGACGGCGACACCTCCTCGAGCGTGGCGCTGGATGACAAGGCGACGTTCTTCGACTTCAGCCAGCTGCCCGAGGACGGGCCCGCCCGGTCGATCGGGATGATGCTCGCCAACGCGTGGACCATCGGCGCGATCCGCACCTCCACGGAGCAGCAGCAGACGAACTTCTGCGTCGACGAAGGCTGGTTCCTCGTGGGCGGGCCGATGGGCGCCGTGATCCGGTCGAACTCGAAACTGTCCCGCGCGCTGGGCCTGTCGAACGTGGTGAACATCCACCACGTGGCCGACATCCCCACCGACGACCCCGCGATCTCCTTCATTAAGGAAGCCGGCACCCTGCACCTGTTCCGGCAGGCCCGGCAGGACGACGCGCAGCAGGCGGCCGCGATCGCGGGCCTGCGCACCGGGGCGTCGGACTACCTCATGACGCTGCCGCAGGGACACCACTTCAAGAAGGTCGGCATCGACGCCGAAACCCGGGTGGCGCACATCCGCTCGAGCCTGGAGAAGAAGATCACCGAGACGAACTACGCGATGGGGATGCTCGAGGACGAGAACGCGCAGCTGCCGAGCCTGGTGGCGGCATGAACGCCCGACAGGACGACAAGGGCCTCCCGACGTGGGCGGTGTTCACGGCCGCATTCGGCGCCGTCGCGATCATCCTCGGCGCAGGACTCGCCCTCGGACTCGCGCGGCAGACGTCGGTGCCCGCACCGGAACAGGCCGCGGCCACACCGACCACGACAGCGTCGACGGCACCCGTACCGACGTCGGCGCCGTCGGACACGCCGGAGTCGGCGGCCGCCGGCTTCGTGACCGCATTCACGGACCACCAGGTCCCGGTTGACGCGTGGCAGAAGACATACAGCGACTACCTCACCGAACAGGCGAAAACCGCGTACGCCGGCACGGACCGGACCCAGGTGCCCGGGACCCGGGTGACGGGGAAGGCGGTCGTCATCGCGGGCGCCTCCGCGGCTCCCGTGCCGGGTAGTGCGGACGATGACGGCGAGTCCGATCCGGTGCCCGCGATCGTCACCGTCCCCACCGACGCCGGCCGGTACACGGTCAACCTGCAGCAGCAGGGCGGCCGGTGGCTGGTGGTCTCCGCGCAACTGCCCAGGAGCACTCAGTGAACGGGGCCGGGCAGTGAAGGGCGGCATCCTCGCGGTGATCGCGCTGATCCTCGCCCCGATTCTGCTGATCGTCGGCGGGATCTACTTCGCCGTCGCCGCGTCATCGAACCCGCCCGCCGCGGCCGCCGCCGCATGCGGCACCGCGTCCGGGACAACCGGGACGGTGACCGCGACGGTGCCGGACAAGGTCGGGCAGTGGGGCCACGACCAGCTGACGGTGGCCGCGCAGCTGATCGGTGCTGCGGAGCAGATGCAGGTGAACCAGCAGGCCACCACGATCGTCGTGATGACCGCGATGGGGGAATCGTCGCTGTCGAACCCGAACCACGGTGACGCGGTCGATAACACCACCATCGGCGTGCTCCAGCAGAACGCCGCCTACGGCACCCGCGACCAGCGGCTCGACATCCCCACCGCTGCGAAGGCGTTCCTGACGAAGCTGCTGCAGGTCGACGGGTGGGAGTCGATGGAGCCGACTCTTGCCGCGCACGCCGTGCAGGGCAACGCCGACCCGTACCACTACGCCGAGTTCTTCTCCCAAGCCCAGGACGTCGTGAAGGCGCTCACCGGGACAGCGACGACGTCGGGCTGCGACGTCTCCGGGGATCAGAAGGAGCTCGCGTCGGTGCTGGCGGCTGCGTGGAAGAAGGGCACCTTCACCGACACGTACCACCCGCAGATGGTGGAGCAGGAGATCCTCCCGATCACCTCTGGCACCACCAAGCCCGGCTGCCAGGTCGACACTCGCATCCTGCAGATCCTCGTCGCCGCACTCAACAAGTACGGGTCCGTGCAGATCTCCGACATGAACCGGCCCTGTGTCGGGATCGGCACGCACTGCTCCTCGGGGTCGCTGCACTGCAAGAACCCGGCCGTGGCCGTGGACTTCAACTCTGTCGGTGGGAAACCGCTCCTCGGCTCGGGCCCGCAGGACATCGAGTTCCTGACCTGGTTGAACACGATCATGCCGAAGGGCTCGCAGGTCGGGCAGGTGCAGTGCCGGCCGAACACGCCCCTGTCGAACTTCCGCCAGTTCGAGGACCCGTGCTCGCATCAGCACGTCGACCTCGGCAGCACCACCGAGAAACTCACCCTGTCCGCGGCGAAGGGGAAGCCCCGCTCATGACTGCCACCCAGCCGCACCCGGACCCGATCGACCAGGTCCGCCGCGCCGTCGCCGCCTATCAGGCGTCGCGGCAGGCGCGGGATGACGCGATCGCGGACGCCGCGATCGCCGTCGGCCGGGAAGCCGCCGCGGAAGCGTCGGGACTGTCGATGTCCCGCATCCAGCAACTCGTCACCAACCGCAACCGCACCACCACTCACGGAGGGCAACCCGCATGACTATCCAGCAGACCGAACCGTCGACGACCATCAGCACCGTCGACGCCGCAGTGACGCAGGTCCGGCACCTCGTCGACAGCGACGTCGACGCGGTCCTGCCCTACGTCAGCGTCGGACACCACCCGAAAGGCGATCCGGCCGCGTCCCCGGTGGTCCGGTCGATCTTCGCCGCTTCCGTGGAGACCCTCGCTCACCCCTACAACGGCCGTCCCGCAGCGGTCGTGACCCTCACAGACGGGCGGGACCTGATCGTCGCCGTCGACCGGATCGCACACCTGCGCGGCTGCGTCACGTGCGAACCCATCTGGGTGAAGTACGAAGCGCTCGTCGATGGCCTCCCCGACGATGGGATGCTCTCCGCCCTCGGCGAGGTGGACACCAGCCGCGGCGCGATGAGCATCATCGTCGACGCGATCGACCTCGACATCGCTGACTCCGACGAGGCGGACGCTGATGCGTGACCGGCAGCCGGCCGAGGAACAGCCAACATTCACCGGCGACCTGCTCGGCGGCACGATCGACTGCACACCCACCGGCTGGATCAGCATCGACCCGTTCCGAGACGGCAACCAGGAGCAGTGGGTCGCGACCCTCATCACCGGCGTCGACCACGATCCCACCCTCGCGATCTGGTGTGTCACCGTGCGCGACCGGCCAGCGGAGCCGGTGGTGTGCTTCCTCGCCCCCGTCGGCGCGAGCCCCCGCCGGCTGACCGCACACGCAGCCCAGCGTTGTCCGCGATACCGCGTCCACGGCAGCCGATGCGCCGGCGCGACGCGGTCGTGATCGGCGCATGCGTCCTCGGGATCGCCGCGATCGCAGCCGTTGTGGCCATGCTGTTCGGCCACGACGTTTCGCACTTCGACGTCACCCCGATCTGACCCGCACCACTGAAGGAGAACGCATCATGTCTGACACCGACGCGCACGCCGCAGTGTTCACCGAAGCGGATCTCGGCGGGACGATCGCCTGCGACCTCACCGGCTGGCTCCCCATCAGCTTCGACGACGAAGCCGACGAACAGTGGGGCGTCACCCTGATCGCTGGGCTCCGACACGACCCAGCCCTCGCGCTGTGGGGGGTCGCCACGTGGGACCGCATGCAGCAGCCGGTGTGCTGCTTCACCGCACCAGTCACATCGTCCGAGGCGACGTTGCGGGCAGCCGCAGCGGCCGCGCTCGCATCCCTGGGAATGACCGCGCATGGGTAACACGGTCCACGACCCGCGGGTCGACGGGATCCCGGCCACAGCCACCGCCGCAGGGACGGTGTGGCACGGCATCCCGGTGTCGTTCCTGCCGCTCGTGGAACTCGCCGACGAGCTCCTCCCCCTCGGAACACCGGACTACTTACTGGAATGGCGGCGCGATGCCGCCGACACCACCCACGAGTGGACGCTCCTCACCGACTGGGACCGCAGCGCCCCGGTCGCGACGATCGGCCCGCAGCCCACCGTGGCCGGGCTCCTCGACGCCACCGAAACCGCGATCCGGGTCGTGTGGCCGTCCGCACGGATCGTGTGGGTCGTCGCGTCGACGCTGTGGGAAGCACACGACCAGTTCCCCGCCGGCGACACCCACGGCTGCTTCTACATCTGGGTCGTCGACACCGATCCGGACGAGAACCGACGACGCACGAAGCAGGTCACTGCCGCGAACACCAGGGAACCAGGCGTGTTCCAAATCCTCGGAGCGCTCCGGGACCGCCATCAGCAGGCGGCGACCTCAGCGGTCGACGACCAGGATGTCGCTGTCGCTTCCCACGCCGACGGTGAGCAAACCGTCGTGGATGCCGACAGTGTCGGACAGCACCGCAACGCCGCGGCGTGCACGCCCGACGAGAGCCGTGACTGTCGGTGGCGTATGCACCCACGCGATGGTGTCATCCGCGTCGGCGGGTTGCACCCGGACGGAGTAGCCGCCCTTCTTGTTCCGGAACTCCTCACGAACGTTGTGCGCGAGGACCGTGCGCAGGAACACCGGATGGTCAAGGCCGTTCACGGCGGCCTGGTGCAGTCGCCGCAACGACCCTACGGAGGGGCCGTAGGAGAACTGCTCCCACGGGATGTACCGGCTGCCGACATGTGCCCGGAATCGTGCGAGGACCAACGGCTCGTGCCGGTGCCTCGCAATGAACGCTGCGATCGAGGCCGCACCGCGAAGCACCTCGCGGCGGTAACTCGCAGGGCTGTGGCTGTTCTTGGGAACACCGACGTGCAGGTCGAGGCCGACACGGTTCGGGTCGCGCCCGTGACGGATGTTGACGACGTCGCCGTGCTTGTCGCGCAGTCTCGCGGCGACCGCCGCGAAGTCGTAGTCGCAACCAATGACGTGCCGTTGCTCTGGGGCGTCCTCCGTGCGACGGGGATGCACGAACGACGATGCCCGGGAATCGGTGCCGTTGCGGTGATGCAGCACCACCGGGCAGTCGTGCGTGGGGCACAGCCACCACGGGTGCGGCTTCATCCCGTGTACGAGGTCGTACTCCCACACCGACGCCGCCGTGACCGGCGCCCCACCCTGCGGGGGACGCGCCTCCCAAATACCCGCCATCCGCTCACTGTACGAAACGCGCGCACGCGCCGGAAGGACCGATAACCATGCCCGTCAAGACGATCTGGCCCGTGGAATACACGTGCGGGCACATCGAGAACCGCGACCTGTCCGACAAGCCCGCCGGCAAGCGGGCCGCATCCGCGAAGTGGTTCGGTGAGCACCTCGTGTGCGGCCGCTGCTTCAAGCAGCAGAACGGCACCGGCGAGTCCTACGCCGACCGCGACGCCCGCCACAAGGGGGAAGCGAAGCAGATCCGTGAGGACGCCGAACGTGACGGCCTGCCGCTGGATCTCGTCGGCACGGAAAAGCAGGTGCCGTGGGCGCTGCGGATCCGCGCGGAGCTGATCCGCGGCGCGTACGAAACGCTCGTCCAGGAGGGCGAGCTCAGCGACGCGGAGTTCGAGGAGCAGGTCCTCGCCTTGGCGCGGCCGCTCGACCAAGCCCGCTGGTGGATCGACAACAAGGACGCCGACGCGGCGGACCTCCCGGAGCTCCTCGCTGACCCGGGCACCATCGACGCCGGCGCCTCGACGGAGAACGTCGCATGAGCGTGTCCACGGCCTCCGCTCCCGGCGTGACCGTGCCGATGACGACTGGTTGGCACGAGCCCGCCGACACCGACGGCGGCGCAGCCGCGTCCGCCCACTGAAGCAGCACGGAAGGACACGGATCATGGCTGAAGACAGCATCAACGCCGACGCGGTGACACGAGCGGCCGCTGCGGTGGCCCAGGCACCGGAGGTCGATTGGGTCGCGTTCGCGCGCACGGGCGCCGAACTCGCCCGCCGTGCGCTGGAGGCGTTCCTGACGCGGGAAGGTCTGACGGGGACGAGCTGGGACCCCGAGGCCGGCGAACTCGTTCCGAGCAGAACCATCGATACGGAAACGCTGCACACGCTCGGGGAGCACGAGCGCCGAACCGGGCAGCTCCAGGCGATCGCGAGGATGGCGGACCGATACGCGGAGGCAGTCGCGGCAGGGGCCGACGACGTCGACGAGTGGCGGGCGGACGTCATCGGCGCTGTCCAGGACTACGGCCTCACCGGCACTCTCGTCGACCCTCGTGGGCCGTTGGAGGCGACCCAGCTCACCCCAACTGCCCGCATGGACCAGGCGTACCTCGCCGACGCCGCACGGGAGCGCATCGCCGAGACCGGAGGCACACGGACCGAGACAATCGACGTGGCGTTGTATCGGTTCGCTGACCGCCCATCCGTCGACGTTGGGCAGCGTGCGCCTCAGCTCGACCCGTCGCGGATCGCCGCGCAGATCCAGAGCGGTGCCCGGGCGGACCTGTGGGATGAATCGGACTGGCCGGATCGGGAAAGCGGTGAGGAGCTGGCGCCGTTTGTGAGCGTCGCGCTGCGTCGGCCGGTGCAGGAGACGATCGAGTCCCGGCGGTTCGTGGAGGTCCTCAGCTACGAGATCGCGGAGGCCCGGACGGTCGGCGAGGAGCTGCCCGAGGTGACTGCCGCGAACCGTGCCGAGGCGCTGCGTCTGGCACCGCAGGTGTGGGACGCCCTGGTGGACCGCGGCGAGCAGTTGCCGCCTCAGCCGGAGTGGTGGCGGGCCGAGCGCGAGCAGCTGCGGGTGGAGTCGCCGACGCTGCAGGCGCGGATGGAGCAGGCGTACCTCGACGGGTACGACGAGCGGATCCGGACCGGCCTCGCCTATGACGATGCGGACGAGGCGGGGAAGGAGCGGGTGGGCGCGGAAGTGCTCACCGCGAAGGTCCTCGCCTGCGACGAGCTCGGCAGGCTGACGCGGACCCTCGACGCTGAATTGCCCGGGATGGAGCGGTTCTACGAGGAGGGCGTCGCGGATCAACCGCTGACCGCGGCCGCGGACGCCGCCCTCGAGCGCAGCGCGAACCTCGCCGGCCGCTGGGCGGGGCTCGATGCCGGCGCGGACGACCTGATCGCGAGCATCGACAGCCGCACGCTCGAGGTGACGCACGCACCGTCGGTATACGCCGGCGACCCACGCGACGCCCTTTTCAACTACCTGGACCCGGACGCGCAGCGCGCCCAACGCGCGCTGCCGCAGATCGAGCGGGACAACACGATGCGCGCAGCCCGCGCCGTGACCGCGTCAGCACCCGCTCAGGACCGCGCGGGGCTGTTCGAGCGGCTGCGGGAACGCCGCGACGAACGGCGCGTCCAGACGGCGTCTCTGACCGATCCAGGCCGCCAGAGGACCGCGCCGCAGCAGGCGCAGACCATCAAGTGAACGGGAGCCGACGATGACGGATACGAGTACTTCGAACCGGTTCCGCGAGGAGTGGCCACTCTGGCTGCTGATCGCGCTCCTGGCGGCCACCGCGCAAGCGTCGCTGGCGACCACGGCGACGGGCATCGGCCCGTTCGACGTGTTCCTGAGCCTCATGGTGCTGATCCGACTGGTGTTCCAGTCCGGTCCTCCTACCGGGATCACACTGCCCACCGGGACGGCGTTCATCACGTGGTGGATCGTCTATGCCGCGATCGCAGCGGTGCTGTGGGTTGGTGTGTGGTTGCTGGTGCGGAAGCTGTTCGGCGCGAAGAAGCAACACGGGCTCAGCACTGGCCGCGCGATCAGGAAGCGCGTTGGCACCGGCAAGCTGCTGGTCGGGATGACGCCGTTCGCGTACCTCGGGCGGACGCCGATCATCGCCCGCGCCGAGGACACCGCCCTGGTGGTCGCGCCGCCGCGCATGGGGAAGACCGCGCGCATCGCGATCAAGCGGATTACGGACGCGCCGGCCGCGTGCGTGGTGACCGGCACCAAGCCGGACGTGCTCCGCACCACGGCGAAGATCCGGGCCGGGAAGGGCACCGTCCACGTGTTCGACCCGGAAGGGGTGTCGATGTGGCCCGACACGACGTCGTGGGACATCGTCGCCGGCTGTCAGGACGAGGAAGAGGCCACCGCCAGGGCGAAGGCGATCGTGAACGCCCGCCCGCTCAAGGGTGGCGGGAACAGCGAGTTCTTCACCGAATCCGCCGACACCGTGCTCCGCTGCCTCCTGCACGCCGCGGCGCTCAGTGGCCGGAACATGCGCGACGTGCTTGCGTGGACCCGGGACTTCAACGATGACACCCCATATGAGATCCTCACCACCCACCCGGAGGCGATGGAGGGCTGGGTCGATGACCTGCGGAAGTTCTGCCGCGCGAAGGCTGAGGAGACCGTCGCCAGCACCGACATGACCCTGGGCCTGGCGCTGAAGGCGTTCGGCACCCGGTCCGTGCTGAACGCCGTGTGCCCGCGGCCGGGCGCACAGACGTTCGACCCGGCCCGGTTCTGGTCGACCACGGACACGATCTACCTCCTGACCCAGTCCGGTGAGACGTCGATATGCGCGCCGGTCATCACCGCGTTGGTCGCGTCGATTGAGCGTGCGGCGCGGAAGCAGTCCACCCGGACTGTGGAGGGACGGCTGGACCCACCGATGACGCTCGTGCTCGACGAGGTCGCGAACGTGGCGCCGATCCCGTCGTTGCCGTCGCTGATGACAGACGGAGGCGGCCGCGGGATCCTGCCGTGGGTGATCGCGCAGACCCGCGACCAGCTCCGCCAGCGGTGGGGCAAGGAAGGCGCCGGAACGATCATCGAATCGGCAACCGCGCTGATCGTTCTCGGCGGCAGCAAGGACGCCGACTTCGCCGAGGACATGTCCCGGCTGATCGGCGACCGCCTCGTCGAACGGCAGTCGTCGACCAGGTCCGGCAGCGGCCTGTCCGATACGACGTCGTGGACGCAGGAGCGGATCCTGCCGGCGTCAGAGATCCGGCAGATTCCGGAGGGGCAAGGGCTGCTGTTCTACCGGGAGCTCGCCGCCTCGGTGGTGCGTCTGCCGGGATGGTGGGAGACCGACGCGAAGAAGTCATGCACGGACTCCATCCAGTGGACGCTGCAGCGTGAGGGCTTGGTCCCGTCGCCGGCGGAGGCTGCAGCATGAAGCCGGCGGAAGAACGGCTCGACGAGCTCGAGGGGAAGGTCGAGTTTCTCGGCGAACTCCTCGAGGGACAACCCGACGGACCGTGGACCTGGCGGACGCTCCGCGGAGCGAACCGCTCGGACCTCTGGGCGGAACTGCACGAGTTCGTCGGCTGGCTGCAGGAGAGGTACCTGCGCTTCCTCGGCAGCGAGGTGTACCCGCTACCCCCGACCTGGTTCGAAAGCCCCGTCGCCGTGGAACTGCTCACCGCGCTCATGGTCGCGCATCGCGCGGCGTACAGCGCCGCGCAGGTCGAGCCATCGTTCGCGCTCGTGGAGTGGCACGAACGGTGCCTGTTCCCCACGCTTGAGCGACTGCGCGACGTGAAGGTGTTCCACAACAACGCAGTCCGCACCCCGTCCCGCAGCGTCGGCACCGACGACCAAGGGTTCGCGGCATTCCTCGACGAGGGCCTTCGAACGCACGTGGAATCACCCCTGGAGGACGACGAACCCGTCGCAGCAATCGCAGAGTGAACGGCTCTGAGGGGCGTGGCCCGGTCGGCATTGCTGACCGGGCCACACCCCTATCGGCCGGAGGTAGACGATACGTTCTGCAACGAGAGCGAAAGGGGCAGCGTGACCCATCACCTGAATGCTGTGGCCGGAGGGCTGTTCATCGATCTGATGTTGGTGGCGGCGACGGCACACGTGATCGCATCGGCTGTGCGGAGCTACCGGGACAAAGACTTCCGCCAGATCACCTGGAAGAGCCGGCGTGCTGCGCGACGAACGGCCGCAGTCATCGTGGCGTTCCTGATCGCGAACACCAGCTTGGGACTGGTGCCCGACTGGGTGACGCAACCGTGGGACCAGGGCTGGGCGCTGCATTGGCAACGCACTCCCGGGGATTGGATCCTCTTCACCCTCTGCCTCGTCCTACTCGCTGGAGGTTTGCTGCTGCTCGCGGTCGGCGGCCCCTGGGAGTCGGCGGTGCTGAAGTGGTGGCGAAAGCGGCAAGCTGAGGAGCGCGATCAGGAAGCGATCGTGGCGAAGCTGGTGGAGGAAATCCCGGACCTGTCACCGAAAACAGTCCGACAAGTGCTGCGGGCCGGCGATGGGATGAGCTTGGCGACGATCAAGCTGCTGCAGCTGCACGCCGCCGGCAAGCCCGTCGCACTAGCTGCCACCCGGCGCGGGCGCGCCCGGCAGCTACAGCGCGTGCAGGTGCATGAGCCGGATCTCCTAGGTCAGTACCTGCCGGACTCGACGTTCAGGAAAACGGCCTTGCACGAGGCCGGCCATGCCGTCGCGTACACGGTGCTCGGGCAGCGTGCGTTCTACATCCTGGTGCGCCGGCCTGGAGATGCCGTCACCGGTGCTCCCGAGACCGGGTACACGCTCGCTCCAGCACATGAGTCGGAACAAGGCACGTGGCGCGACCTGGTCGTCTCGGTCGCCGGACAGGTGGCAGAGAACTACCAGCGGAGTAGGTACCTCTCCTCGGGCAGCCTCAACGACTGGTTTTACGCGGCTCGGAGCGCGCAACTGCTCTACCTGCACGGCGCCGAGATCAACGGCAGCAGTCCCGAGGATGGGCCGGCCGGGTGGATCACAGAAGCGCACGCGACCGCCACTCAGATCGTGGAGGCCAATTGGGAAACGGTCACCGCGATCGCCGACACCCTCGAGCGCAACGAGAACGACGGGCGCGCCGTGATGGGTCCGGTGGAGCTCGCAGAGCTGCTCCGAAACGTGGTGAATGTCGACAGCGACCAGGTGACCCGCGCGGACTAGATTCCGGCGGCAGGACACACCACGGCGGGTAGCCGTCCGGCTGCGTTACTGGTGCGGGCCGCGCCGGTCCGGGCCGTCGGCAGCAGGCGGATCGCTCTTCGACGGAAGCGTTGATGCCTGCTGCCGGCGGGCCTTGAGCCGGTCGAACACGTCTCCGTTGGCAGCATCGGGTCGGTTGCCGCCGCGACGGAGGCGAAGCCGATCGATGGACGACTCCTTCCGGTCGGCGGCCTGCTCCCGGAGCACGGACGACTTGTGGGTGGCGACGACCCGGGCGTGGAGATCGCGCCCGACGGGGTGGTCTCGCAGCGACCTCGGAACGGCGTCGACCTGGTCAAACTCGATGTTGTGTCGGGAGCGGAACGTGTCGACCTCGCCGGCGAGACGCACCCATGCCTCACGGAGTTCCGGGTCCTCCGGGACTGCACCGAGCTTGGACGCCCACGCGGGCTGTTCGGCAGCGACCTGGTGGCCGCGCTCGAGGAGCCGGGTCTCGATGTAGTCGTAGCGGCTCTGCAGCTCTGTGCGCCACTCCGGGTCGATGCCGGGAGCGTGCAGGGACCGCCGATCTGCGATCCACGTCGGGACGGGTGCGACGTCGTCCGTGGGGTGCTCGGCAGCCCACGCAGCGGTGGCGTCCTTGATCCGGCCGGCGAGGGCGGCCGGGACGTTCTCCACCTGCTCGAGCGGCTTGTCCGTCCAGGCCTGGTAGAGCACGTCGGCGGGCTCGAGGCCGGCGCTCTCCGCCTGGCGGAGGGATGCCTTGGTGACAGCCCAGGTGGACTCGCCGGTGATGGCGGCTGCGGCGACGTCGCCGAGCGCGGTCTCGGCGGCGGCCGCGAACCGGCGGTCGTCGAGCTGCTGCACCAGGTCGGCGTACTCGTCCGCGAGGCGGGTGACCTGTCCGGCTTCCTGCTGGGCGATGCGGAGCTGCTCGTGGGCGGTGAGGTTCGGGTCGACGTTGGCGGCGATCTTCGCGAGGACGTCGCGCATGTCCTGGCCGGGCTCGGTGATGACGGCGAACGTGTTCCGGTGGCGGCCGCGGGTGCCGCCGACGTAGGCGGCGTTCCTGCTGGTGTTCTTGTCGGCCATCTGCCACATGGTGTCGCCGGTGTTGCCCTGCTCGCCGTGGGTGGTGCGGGCGTAGCCGAGCTGCGTGTGGTCCTTGACGTACTCGGCGGGAAGGCGCAGCTTCCCGCCGTGGCCAGCGTGTACGACGTCGAGGGAACCGTCGTCGTGGACTCGTTTCACGGTCCACCGGTCGCCGTTCTTCACGAACTCCCGGCCGCGGTGCATGCGCTGCTTGTAGTCGTTCTTCCGGGTGACGATCCGGTCGCCGACGTGCGCGTCGAAGCCGTCCATGAGGGCCGCGCCGCGGGGTCCGTGGACCTCGCCGGTGGTGAACCGGTACGCCTGGGCACGGGCGTTGAGCTCGGCGATCTGCGCACGGGTGGGTGCGGCCATCAGGGCATCGAGGCCCTGGTCGATGTCCTGCTGCCAGCCGTTGAAGATGTAGTCGGCCATCTTGTCCGCGTCACCGCCGACGACACGGCCGTTGGCAAGGTGCCATGCCCACGGGTCCTTCACCGTGGGGTCGCGCAGGAGCAGGGTCGCCGCGGCTTCGTCGGGGTTGCTGAACCGGTGGAGCTCGTCGAGGTAGGTCGCGCCGACCTCGTGCTCGAGCAGGCGCAGCATGCCGCCGGAGGCAACCGCGTCGAGCTGCTTGTCGTCACCGATGAAGCGCACGTGCGCACCGGTGAGCTCCGCGATGCGGACGACCTTGGCGAGGTTCACGGTGCCGGCCATGCCGGCTTCGTCGACCACGATCACGTCCCCGCGACGGAGGTCGATGTCACCCGTGATCGACTTCGCCTCGAGCAGCTGCTCAAGGTCACTGCCGAAGAGGAACTTGTCGAGGGTCACGGCCTTGATGCCGACAGCGTCGGACATGACCGCGGCCGCCGCGGCGGACGGGGTCAGCCCGATCATGCGCCCACCCTCCGCTTCAATCGCACGGGCGGCGACCTTCAACGCGGTCGTCTTCCCGGTGCCGGCGGGCCCGACCCCGACCATGACGCGCACCGGGTCACACGCGAACGCGGCGGCGAGAGCGGCTTGGCCGGCGTCCAGATGGGCGCCGTGCTCCGCCTTCGCAGCGGAGAACGTCTCCGCGCGCACGGGGCCGAGGGTTCGGTCCTTCGCGGCGTCGAGGATGATCCGCTCGGCGTCGAACACGGCCTGCGAGGAGAACACCACGGCGCCCTTGGACACGTACGGCGACGAGCCGTCGCGCATCGCGACCGGCTGGAACGTGCCGTGCGCCGGCGGAGGCGTGAGCCGGATGGAGTGGCCGTCGATGACGGTCTTCGTGATGAGGTCCGCGCCAGTCTTGGTGTTCAGGCCGGGCATGCCGCGGTGTTCGTTCACCCACTGCTCGGCGGCGATCTGGACGTTGTTGACGCCCCACGTGGATCGATCCTCGGACACCTTCGCGAGGATCGTCCGTGCGGCGTCCTCCGGGTCAAACGGAGTGTCCAGGTCAGAGCCGAGCCCCCGGCCGAGGAGCACGCCGACGTCGAGCTCACGGCGTGGTGTGTTGGGGCGGGCGGCGTCGAACCAGGTCTTCGCGACCTCTGCGATGGGGCGGATGTGTTCCTTCTTCGGCCGCGTCGCGAGCACCGCTTGCTGGGCGATCTTCCGCCTCGTGGCACGGTCGGGGGAGCGTCCGTGGTCACGTCGGTAGTCCCGCTCGAGCTCAGCGGCGACCTTCCGAGAGTCACGGGAACGGGTCGACGATTCGGCGATCAGGTCATCGCTGACACCGGCAAGCTCGACCACTGGCGGGTCCCCGGCGCGAAGCACACGGGCGCGGGTGGTGGCGCCGGTGAGTTCGCAGACGTAGTCCATGACGGCACGATTGTGGATCGCCGCGGCGGCCATCGCCTGCCGGTGCAGCAGCTTCGAATCCAGCGTCCGCCACTTCCCGTCCGAGCCGAGGACACGGTTCGCGACGACCACGTGATCGTGGAGCTGCGGGTCCCCGGAGCGGGAGTCGTGGTGGCGGAACTTCGTCGCAATCAGGCCGCCCTCGACGTCCAGCTGACGGACCCCGTTCACGCCGGCGCGAGTCGCGATCGCGTTCTCCTCGAGCCACGCGATCGAGTCCGCAATGGCACGTTCCTGCGCCTGCTCGATCAGCCGAGCTGTCGCGTGGTCGTCCTGAGCAATGGCCGCAGCCCACGCGATCGACACAGACTTCGGCGGCGAGAACGTGAGGTCGATCCCCGACACGGTGTTGCGGTCCGACCGGGTCGCGGCGGTGATGAACTTCCCAAGTTCCTCCCCGTCCACCGGCGGCCGGCCGTTCGCCTCACGGAACGCCTGCGCACCGACAGCAGTCCGCAACTGCGCACGTTCCGACGCGTCCGGCTCGCGGTGGCGGGTGCGCTCGAAGCGGTCCTCGGCCTCCTTCATCGCCGCTGCGAGCTTCGTCGACGACGCCGACATGCGGTGCGGCGCCCGCCCGAGCCGGGCCTCCTTCTCCGCGTCCTCGTAGCTCTTCCCGGCCTCCATCGACGCGGCGATCATCGCTTCCGCGTTCGGGTGCAGTCCCTCACCGAAGAGCGCCTTCATCTGCTCCTCGGTCACCTCACCCGACATGCCGAGGAGGCCGATCCCACCGCCGACCCACTGCCCCGGAGGGTTCCCCTCGACGGTGTAGTAGTCGCCGATCTCCCGCCCCTGCGCACGCCGCACGTCGCCGGTCGCGACCTCCGACGTGTAGTACGTGTACCCGTCGCCGGTGGACAGCACGTGCAGGCTCATCGTCATCAGCAGACCCCCAGAGCGGGACGGTCTGCGGCGGCGAACATGCGGCAAGGGTACCCCACTCATTCGTAATGCCAATGGTGTGACAGCTAGTGGACCGAAGGGTGAGGGGAACTGGCACGCGAGCTATAGTGAGCGCGGATGCTGGTTGAGACCACGAAGACCAGATGCTTCGACGACTGAGGAACGAAGGATGTCGTTGCATCTGGTTGGGAGTGCGTCGAGGACAGCATCCGAGCCAGAGCCGGACACGGCTGTGGCTCGGATGAACACGGCCCGGCTCGCCCGGTCCGTTCCCGACCGCCCCGCGGTCGGGTTTGTAACCGTTAGGTCGCATGGGCGGCCAAGCACGATCGGGAGGGATCGACATGGCAGAGAACCGGAAGTCAGCAACGCAGGCCGCCGCCCGGAAGGCCGCACGTGAGCGCGCCGCGGAACGAGCGGCGGAGTCCCGCCGTCGGCAGGACCAGCTCGAGGAGCTCGCCGCTTCATACTTCGTCGCCGTCGACGCCGTTGAGGGCATCGAGGCGGACGCAGAAGAGCGCATCGCCGCGATCCGCGCAGAGACCGAGCGGAAGGTCGCAGCGTCCCGTGCGGAGGCGGCCGGCATCGTCGGCCGGATGCTCGACACGAAGGTCTCTCGCGACGAGGTCGCAGCACGCCTCGGGATCCCGCTCAAGGACGTCAAGCGTGTGAAGCGCGCCGCGGACGCTGACGCTCAGCCCACCCAGGCGGGCACCACCGGCGAGCAGCGGAACGACAGCCAGTCAGGTGACGTCGACGAGCACGCTGACATCCACTACGACGAGCACGCGGCCGCGTGATCCCGTCCCACCGCCGGGCCGCGTAGGTCCCGTCATGGCCGCCCGTTCAGCGTTCATCGTCAGCTGCGATGCGTTCGGCTGTGATCGGGTCATCATCCCGGTCGCGGTCGCCGACGACAACAGCAGCCGCGCCGAGGCGCGCACCTTCGCACGCGAGCACGGGTGGACGACCGCGGACACGTCCCGCAGCTACACCGACCTGTGTCCGGCCCACACGGAAACACCTGGCATCACTTAGCCGACGCTGTTCGGCGGACACCTCACCAGAGCGTTGGGGTGTCCGGTTGGATCCCCGTCTTGTGCGCTGCGATCGCAGCGGGATCCCACCCGTGATCGCGGAACGCCTCCCGGAGCTCACGCGACAACCGCACACGCTCGGCACGCGCGAGCCCGGCGGTACGAATCGCGGTGGACCCGTTCCGGTGCCGACCACGCTGCACCCGTTCGAGCATGTTCCCCCGGTGCGATCCCGTGGCCAGGTGCGACCGGGCTTCGTCGACGTCGACGTGCACACACAGCGGCACGTCGCACGCGTGCAGCAGTAACACGTCGGGCAGGAGCGCGACACCGGTCAGGTGCTCGTACAGCCACCGCTGCGGGCGCATCGCGCGTTGCCCGCCGTCCGGTTGCGGCACCCAGAACCGGCCGTACCCGTCGTCACCGATCGCGCCGGTCCAAATCCAACAGTCCGTCGGCGCCGGCCCCTGCACCACGTGCGACCAGAACCGCTCCGGAGCGGTCGACGTCGCGGCGCTGTTCATCTGTCGGCCCTTCCTGCGAGGATCAGCCCATGCGATTCGTACTGGGGGCATGGATCAACCGACGGTACACACGGCTGCCGTCGAGCATCGTGCTCGGACTCCTGCCCGGCATCTTCTTCATCTACCTCGCGACCCGCGCGGCCGCCAGTGCCGACTGGTTCGCCTTCACCGCCGCGATCGTGTTCGTGATGGTGCAGGCTCTCGCGTACCCGCTGGCCCGGGAGAGCTACTTCCGAGTCACCCAACCGATGCGCGAGGGCATGGGCGGGTGGTTCCTGTCGGGTCCGCTCGCACTGCTGGTGCTGCTCGTCCGGTTCAACGTGTACGTCTACCTGTGGGTCCTGGCGATCCCCGTCGGCATCGCCGGGTTCTGCTACCTCGCACTCACGGAGCGTGCCGGCAACGGCTGGCGGCTGGTCTAGCCGTCTCACCGCTGGGGTCCACGCTGTGGGCCGCTACGGCCATCGTCAGTGCTGAACCCGCCGGGACGGAACTGGTCCCGCCGGCGTGCACGTTGTTCGTCGACGCGCTGCTGCAGCCGTTCGATGCTCGAGCCTCCCGGTCGCTTCGGTGGCCGCACGTCACGCCGAGTGACTGCCTGGTTCAGTACCTCGGCGAGACGGTCGGAGCGACCGGTGGCCTGATTGTAGAAGCGGGCAGCGACGAACGCGTCGCGCAGCGGAGCGCCGACGTGGAACTGGCCGGCGTCGAGGCGGTAGCCGGCGTTGTCGGTGAGCTCGGAGAAGAACACGAACTGCGCCCGGGTGTTGCCCTCCCGGAACGCGTGAATCGTGTTCAGCTCCCCCCAGTGCTCTGCGAGACGTTCCACAAACTGCTCCCGCGGAAGCCCGGTGAGGTGCTGCTCCCGCTCGAGGAGCCGGTACTGGTGCTCGGCCGCCGACGAGATGCCCGGCCCCGGGTAGTAGCCATATGCCACCGTCGGGGCGGCCGGGTCACCGAGGGCGTAGTTGACGACGTCGGGGCCGTCCTTCGTCATCCGGGTGTCCGGTCCGACGCGCTCCTGCCCGGCCCACTCGTAGACGTCTTGGAAGATCCGCCGGTGGATCTCCTTCATGTGGTCGTAGTCGAACCCGCCACGCACTGGATCCTCGGCGAGCTCGACGAGTCGCACCTGCGCGGCGAACTCCTCACGCGCTGCGAGGTCCGCGGCGTCGGTGGCACCGAGCTTGTTCCGGAGAACAGTCGTGCCCGGGATGAAGTAGTCATCCCAGGCACGGAAGGTGGTTGGCACGGCTCAGCGTGCGTCGAGGTGCGCCATCCCGGCAGCGATCGCAGCTTCGGCCGTCATGGTCCCCTCGGCGACGCGGCGGCTGTACTCGCGGAGGATCGGGTCGGTGACCTGGTGGCCTGCGGCGCCGAGGGCAGCGTCAGCGAAGTCCACACGGCGGTCTACTTCAGCCGGGGACACCTGTCCGGTGCGCGGTGTCGTGATGCTCATAGTCGCGGTCCTCCTGCGATCAATTCTACCGCCGCATCTAGGCGGCCGTCAGAGTTCTGCCGATTGGGACCCAACAGCCGCTGGACGCCGGCGCTCACTTCTGCCGCTTCCGGTTTCTGCGGACCACGTACACAGCGGTGGCCACAGGCAGCAGGAACGCAACCGCGCCCGACACCGACCGGCCGACGTCGCCGTGCATGGCGCCATCGACGATCAGGAACACCTGACCTATCGCGAACAACCCAAGCCCGATGAACACTGCACGCCACGGCTCACGCCCGCGCGGAATGCGCCCATCGGCGTCCGTCGCACGGCGAGCACCGACGATGATCGTCGCAACGCCGCCGGCGAGGAACAGCACCCACAGCCAGGTCAACATCTACTCCCCCAACCCCGGGACGGGGAACTCGGGGACGTGGATGAAGCCCGCCAACGCCAAGTAGACGAAGGTCGCGGAGACCATCAGGCAGAGGCAGAGACCGAAGACAGTCACGCCCGACATCGACGAGTCCTGCGGGATGCCGCCGGTGGCACGTTCCCACCGGGTGAACATGGTGCGTGCCGCGGCGATCGCAGCACGAGCATCGTCGTCGAGGTCGTCCCGGCGTGCGAGCTGGCGGCCGTAGGTCTCCAGCTGCAGGAAGAAGAACCCGGGCATGGCGTGCTTGCGGGTCGCGGCGGCGTACTCGTCGCGGAGGATCTGCACTCGCATGTCCGCCGGCAGTGCCCCGCACAGGGCAAGGGCTGCACGCACCCGGTACCCGTTACCCGGCCGCGACGCGAGCGCCAAGACCTCTACCGGCGGGACGGCGGAGTCGAGGATCCCGGCCGCGCGGTCATCTTCCTGATCGGAGTGCAGCAACGCCACGACGTCGTCGACGGTGCGTGTGCGCTCGTGTCGTTTGAGCCAAGCCATGACTCATCCTTTCGATCGTGCAGTGCCGGAACAACCGGCCTCATGAGTAGCAGACGGGACAGACACCGCTCCGTCCAGCTCAGGCGCTGGCGTACTGGGGGAACATCCGGTCCATCGTCGCTTCGTGGCGCGCGGCGCGGTCATCCTCGCCGCGGGCGCGGGCGATCTCCGCGAACGTAGAACGGTCCGGCTCGGCCGGGGCGGGTCGGCGGCACATCTCGGCGTAGTACCGGTCAGCGTCGTGCTCGGCCTGCTCGAGGCGGGCCCGCAACTCGAGGACCTCGGCCATGAGCGCTGGGGCGGCCATCTGGAACCCGACCATGTAGCCGGCCTCGTAGACCTGCCGCTGCTCGTCGGTGAGTTCCCACTCGCGAACGCTCTCGGTCGGGTCGGCGCATGCCTGGTCGATCGCGCGGAAGGCTGCGACGGTGTCGCCGGCGTAGAGCTCGTCGACGGCATCGCGGGTCGGCTGCTGGACGACGTCGGGACGGACGGTGGTCGGACGTTCGAGCGTCATCGTCATCACGCAGCCTTCCCCGTCTCGATGAGCGCAGCGACGGCGTCGATCTTGTCGGGGCGGAACCCGCTCCAGGACCCGGTGTCGGTGTCGGTGTCGGTGTCGGTGTCGGTGTCGGTGTCGGTGTCGGTGTCGGTGTCGGTGTCGGTGTCGGTGTCGGTGTCGGTGTCGGTGACGACGATGGGGGCGTTCATGCCGAGGGTGGTGACATCACCGGCGGGCAGGGCTGCGAGTTCAACGACGGCTACCACGCCTGGGACCGCCCGCAGCTGTCCGCCTGGTCCGCGGTGCAGTTCCTGCTGCAGCACACCGACCTCACCCCGACCCGCGTCCGCAGTTAGACGGGCAGGCCGCGCCGCCGATAACGACGGCGGCGCGGCCCTTTTTCCCACGGGAGCACCCGCTGACCAAGGCGGGTACCCACACCGCAGCCTAGAGAAGAGCACCCCTCATGCACATCACCTATGAACGGCCCACGACCATCGGCGAGCAGATCGACCCGGGAGCACCCGCCGCGGACCTCGACCCGACCGGCGCCGAGTGTGCCGCGACGACGTACGACGTCGGTGGCCTCGAATGGCGCTGCACCCGTCGTCCCGGCCACACCGATGACGAGCACCGCGCCGCGTTCGACGTGCACGGCGGCGGACCCACCGGCGAAGTGGCGTTCGCGTGGCAGTACGAGTGGGGCGGCGCCGGCCACGGCCCGTCCTCCACCGCGCCCATGACCACGGTCACCGTCACGGTCTCGTTCCCGTCGACGGCGTGGACGAACGAGCAGCTGCCCGACGCGATCGCCGACGAGATCCGCTCCGCGTTCTGGGAGTGCGACCACGACGACATCACCGTGGCCACCACCGCGACTAGCACCACGCACCCCGCCACGAGCTGACCCGCCGGGGCGGTAGCGGTCGGCGAGATGGTAAAAGCGCCGGTGCGACACAGTTGGGGAATGCGCAGCCCGCTATTCCTCATGGCTTCCGGTGATTGCATTACCGGTTCAATGCTCCTGGGGATTCCCAGCCCTCCCGCTGTTGTCGATGCCCCAGCCGCACGTTCGTAAACGTCATGCCCTGGTGCCAAACAATGCACATGCATATCAGGTGCGGCATGTTGGACCGGCGCGATGCAGAACAGCACCAGCACGAGAACTCAGGCGACGGTGTGGGCCGACGCGGTCGTCGTGCGGTGGCATGTGCGTATGCCGGCGGGAGTGAGCTGCAGGGTTTGCTGGGAGTCTGCGTTCTGAACGAAGTGGCGAAGAGCAAGGTAGGGGGCGATGGCAGGGTGTCATCGCTGACATTGAGGAGGACCTATGTACTTCCACGCACAGACCTGGATCAACGAGATCGCCGACGGCGAGCCCGACCCCGCCGCCGCCAACGCCCTGCAGGAGGGACTCGGCGGCCAGTTCGGCGAGATGCGCACGATGATGCAGTACCTGTTCCAGGCGATGAACTTCCGGGGTCCGGCGGCGAAGCCCTACCGTGACCTCATCCAGGGTGTCGGGACCGAGGAGATCAGTCACGTCGAGCTCATCGGCACCACGATCTCCCGCCTGCTCGACGGCTCGCCCGAGTACACCGGCAAGCTCACCGACCCGCTGGACAAGCCCGGTGCGAAGGGTGCGACGCCGCTCAACATCGCGCTCGACACGAGCAACATCCACCACTACCTGGTCGGTGCGCAGGGTGCCCTGCCCGTCGATGCGGCCGGCAACCCGTGGAGTGGCAGCTACGTCTACAACTCCGGCAACCTGCCGCTCGACCTGCTCTACAACCTGATGCTCGAGTCCACCGGCCGGCTGCAGAAGTGCCGGATCTACGAGATGACCGACAACCCGACCGCGCGCAGCACGATCGCGTACCTGATCGTCCGCGACCAGGCGCACGAGAACGCCTACGCGAAGGCGCTCGAGACCCTCGGCGTCGACTGGAAGACCCTGCTGCCGATCCCGAAGACGAACGCCGAGCGCTTCCCCGAGGTGAAGGAACTCGTCGACCTCGGACTGCAGAGCAAGCAGTACAGCTTCGATCTCGACGGGGCGTCCGAGGCGGGCAAGATCTTCCGTGGAGCGTCTCCGTCGAAGGACGGCACCGACCTGTCCGCTACCGAGCAGGCCCCCGCCGGCGTGCCGTCGTTCATCGCTCCGGAGCGACTCGAGGAGTTCGCACCGGGGCTCGACGCCGACCTGCTCGCCCTCATCCAGCAGACCGCCGAGCTCGAGCTCGACCAGGCGGAGACACCGCTCTACGGACCCACCAAGTAGACGCGAAGCTTGAAGACGCGACACCGGGCGAAGATGCTCACACTGTCCTCCTAGTGTCTCGTGCAGGGCGGGTATCTGTGCGCAGACAGTACTTGTCCCCTTTGTCCCGACTGTCCGAGCGCGGCAACGGGTCTACGGTCTGTCCCGTGCGGCAACGACGCCGCACGATGACGAATCGAGCATCATGCAACGACGGATGAAGCGAATCCTCGCGCTCGCCCTGAGCGTCGGTGTCGTGGGGGCACTGGCTCCGGCGATCTCGGCCCAGGCAGTCGCCACGAGCGACACCCCGGACTTCGGCAGCAACGTGAAGATCTACGACCCCACGGTGCCGGCGTCGACCATCCAGGCCGACGTCGACGCGGCGTTCACCAGCCAACTCCGCAGCACGACGGCGCAGTTCGGCACGCAGCGGCACGTCTTCCTGTTCAAGCCCGGCAACTACGGCCGGGTCTGGGCGAACCTCGGCTTCTACACGTCGGTCGCCGGGCTCGGCAAGAACCCCGACGACGTCACGATCAACGGCGCGGTCAACGTCGACTCCGGGTGGAACGCCGGCGACGAGAAGAACGCGACGCAGAACTTCTGGCGGTCGGTCGAGAACGTGGCGATCGTCCCCGAAGGCGGCACCGACCGGTGGGCGGTGTCCCAGGCCGCGCCGATGCGTCGGGTGCACATCAAGGGGAACCTGACGATGGGGCCGTCCAACCAGGACGGCGGCCAGGGGTACTCGTCGGGCGGCTACATCGCCGACACCAAGGTCGACGGCACGGTGACCTCCGGGTCGCAGCAGCAGTGGTACACCCGGAACTCCACGATCGGCTCGTGGCAGGGCGGCAACTGGAACATGACGTTCTCAGGGGTGAACGGCGCCCCGGCGAACGACTTCTCGAAGAGCTACACCACGCTCGCCACGACCCCGACGACGCGGGAGAAGCCGTACCTGTACGTCGACTCGTCGAACAAGTACCACGTGTTCGTCCCGTCGCTGCGGCAGAACTCGAGCGGTGTCACGTGGCCGAACACCGGCGGCACCGACATCCCGATGCGGAACTTCTACGTCGCCCACCCGGGCGACTCGGCGGCGACCATCAACAGCGCGCTGGCCCAGGGGCTGAACCTGTTCTTCACACCGGGCACCTACCAGCTCGACGCGGCGATCAACGTCACCCGCGCGGACACCGTCGTGACGGGCATCGGCTTCCCGACGCTCGTGCCGACCAAGGGCAACGCCGTCCTGACCTCGACCGACGTCGCGGGGGTGAACGTCTCGAACCTCGTGGTCGATGCGGGCACGCAGAACAGCGCGCAGTTGGTCCGCCTCGGCGCGTCCGGGTCGCACGTCGACCACGCCGGCGACCCGCAGAGCATCCAGGACGTCTTCTTCCGCGTCGGATCGAGCGTGCAGGGCAAGGCGACGACCACCCTGCAGGTGAACGCCGACGACACGCTCATCGACCACATCTGGGCCTGGCGGGCCGACCACGGCGGCGCGCCGACGGGCTGGAACGTCAACACCGGCGCGACCGGCGTCGAGGTGAACGGCAACGACGTGCTCGCCACCGGGCTCTTCGTCGAGCACTACCAGAAGTACGAAGTGCTCTGGAACGGTGAGAACGGCAGGACGATCTTCTTCCAGAACGAGATGCCGTACGACGTCCCCGACAACGCATCCTGGCAGAGCCCGACCGGCGCGGGCTACGCCGCCTACAAGGTGACGTCCTCGGTCACGAAGCACGAGATCTGGGGCGGCGGCGTCTACGCCTTATTCAAAACAAACCCGTCCGTGCACGCCGACCGGGCGTTCGAGGTCCCGCAGACCGCCGGCGTCCGCGCCCAGGGGCTCGTCACGGTCTCGCTCGGCGACACGGGCACCATCTCGAGCATCATCAACGGGGTCGGCGGCGCGGTTCCCACACCGGCGGGCAACACCGCACCAAACCGACTCGCGTCGTACAACTGAGGAAGACACCGATGGGAACTGGGGATCGCCCGGCTCCCATCGTGCACGGATCATCAACCGCGGCCGAGTGGGCGCGGAAGCGACCCGAGAAGGCCGGACATGTGGCATCCGCTGACGACGCAGCCCCACCGACGACGAGCCACTGAGGCCACCGAGAACGCCGAAGCGGACACGGCTACCGAGTAGCTGCACCCGCGTGGGGGCCGCAGTCAGCAGGCCCCCACGCCGTCTCACCTCGGCCCGCGGGTGTCCCATCGGGTCGTCCTGGTGTCCGTGGGCCGCGCCGCACCCTCCGGGCACGGCGGCAAGAGGCTCCGCTGAAATTCGCCCCCTTCCCGACCTCGGCGCTGCTCGACGGAGCTTGCACCGCGACGACACCGCAGAGCGGCGCCGCGATCAACACCGCTCAAGAGCAGATGAGGTCGGCTACCGCACGCACTGCAGACGCCTGCAGACGTCGTCGAGATCCCCGGTGCGACTAGTCAAGCTCGGTTGCACGGATTTGTTCACGCTTCTTGACACACCCGTGGGGGACGCTGCGGTCAGCTCGCGCCCCGGGTGGCCTTCTGGCTTGGCCACGCAGCAGCCCGCTTGCCCTGTACGTCCCAGTAGGAGTCCTGCACGCCGGCAACGTCGGCGACGAACGACACGATGCAGTCCGCTGCCTCGCCGACTCGTGGTTCGTCGTCCTCGCACACGATGGTCGTCTGCGTCCCGTACGACTCGTCCATCGTGTGGGTCGTGTCTCCGGGGCCCGGAGAGAAAAAGACACTGACAGCCTCCGGGATTGGGCCGCCGAAACCGCCATCCTTTACGTGCGCGACGAACAGCGGGCTCGTCATCTGGACGGTGCGCCCGTTGTACGCGGTCAGCGTCGGAGGGCCGGTGACCGCGACGGTGTACTGCTGGGATGGAGCTCCGACCGGCTGGTCAAAGCTCGCGTCACCCCAGTCCCATGTGCCGTCCGTAACGCCTGTCCAGATCTCAGGAGACGTCGGGGTGCTCGAGGGGCGAGGCACCGGAGTGCTCGGGCGCGACGAAGTTGGCACGGACGGTACCGCCGTGTCGAGGCTCTGACTGGAGCAAGCAGCCAGAGCCAGCACGAACGCTGCCGCGATCCCGATCACACCAACACGCTCCACACGCCCGACGATTTTCGTCACCATCGCCTCAGCGTAGGAGACCGGCTGCGCCTCACTCCGGAGCACCCGCTGCGCGGATGTACGCGTAGACCGTCTCCCGGCTGACGCCGTACTCCCTCGCCAACACCGTCTTCGGAACGCCGGCACCGGCGCGACCGATCAACTCCGCGATCTGCACTGCACCAAGCGATCGCGCCCTACCGCGGTACACGCCACGCTGCTTCGCCAACGCGATCCCCTCGCGTTGGCGTTCTCGGATCAGCTCGCGTTCGAACTCCGCGAACGCACCCATCATGTTCAGCAGCAGGTTCGCCATCGCGCTGTCCTCCCCCGTGAAGGCCAGCTGCTCCTTGACGAACTCCACCCGGACCTTCTTATCCGTCAGCCGGCGCACGAGCCGGCGGAGATCTTCGAGGTTCCGCGCGAGCCGGTCCATCGAGTGCACCAACACCGTGTCACCGTCACGGACGAACCCGATCATCGCCTCGAGCTGCGGACGGTCCACGTCCTTCCCCGACGCCTTGTCCTCGAACACCCGATCCAGCGCGACGCCGTCGAGCTGACGGACTGTGCTCTGATCCAACGTGCTCACCCGCACGTACCCGACCCGCTGACCCGACACGACGCCTCCGACCCCTATTTGTCCAGTTGGAGTCTAAGACCTCCGAGAGCAGGTGTCAGACAAACCGAAATAAGACCCTAATCGGACACTTTTCCGACGTCACGTCTGACGCCCAGTTGGGGTGTACCCCAACCGTGCACACTGCCCCAGCAAGCGGCAACCACCTCAAGATCGATCTTCTACAGCAACACGCGAACATAAATACATCCCTAAGCGGATGCGAACTTCGTGTGAATATGCATTGTTTTCGATCACTATGCCGGGCGGCTACGTTTCCCCTGAGCGATAACATTCGCTCAGAATGGGGAGAAATGCGCACTCAACGTGGAACACTCGTCACTCGGCTCGCGGCCGGAACCATTGCGGTTGCACTTGCCGTCGGTCTCGGGGTCAGCAACGCATCAGCCGCGTCCGCTGCGAGCTCATCGCCAATCATCGATGGCTACGTAACCGTGAACGCAGTAACGGTCAATAGCGACCAATCAGTCAGCGTGACCTACACTAAGAAAAAGACAGTTCCAAGCCAGGCGAACCTGGCGATTGCGTGGTACCTGCCAAAAGCATCACGCGACAATACGGCACACCAGAAGAAGTACATCTCTGGCGGCAAGGGGAAAACGACCGTCAAGTTCACTGGCGTGCCTACAAACATCATGCCGGTACGCGTCGCATTCACCCTCAACGTGCCCCAGAATTACGAGACGCACAACTACTACCGCCTCGTCGCGCCGGGTTCACACACGAACACCATCACCGTGACGAAGAAGCTCCTTGCCGCGAACGTCATCGCCTCCAAGGTCCCGGCGGTCGTACTGTCGTTCGCTCCCTCATCGCGTGTCCTCAAGATCGTTGGCCGCACAGCGCTCGGCTGGGGCATCTACAGCTCGTTCGCGGACGCGTTCGACCTGGGCAAGAAGGGGTGCCCTGCGATGAAGGTGGGACAAGTCATCCAGCAGACCAGCTCTACCTCCTTGAGCGGCACGACCGCTAAGGCGAACCTGAACACGAAGATCTGGTCTAGCGCGACTGCCAAGAAGCAGGACAAGACGCCCCTGTGTAACGTCAACTCAACCCTCGCTAGCTACAGCTGAGAAAAATCGGTATACTTAGTCCATGACCAAAACGCCGGAGCATTCCGCCATCAGCCGCATCATCGGTGCAGTGTTCGGCGTCATTGGCCTGGCTATATGGTGGACACTAGTTATGTCACTTGTTGATTCACTATCCGGCTCTCAACTCGCAACCCTCGGCGGAAACAAGGCGTTCCTCATTCTTGGAGCGGCGGCGGGGATCGGATTTGTTTTCACTTTCGGATTCGCAGCGATGTGGGCCTGGGAATTTGCAAGTAGTCGGCGTAATCCCAGAGCATAATCCGGAGACAAGTGGGCGGGTCGCCTCTGATGAGGTTCACCCGTCCACTTGTTTTTCTACGCGCTCCCCTCCGCTCGCCGACACCACAACGCTAATGGGTCGAACCGCTTTATTAAGCGGGAGCCGAGGCGGGGATACCTGGGAGCGGGGTACCGCCATCCGCTCTGCTCAGTCGCGTCAGGGGATCAGCGCTGATCCCCTGTGCCGTACTGCTGTCCCCACTTTTCGCGGATCGCCGCTTCCACCACGTTCTGGATCGTTCCCTCGCCGTCGTCGACCGCGGCGTCGATCAGGTCCTGTACATCGAGTGCGCGGCGGGTGCTGAACGGGACCGTCACCTCACGCCGAGGGCAACCACGGCGCGGTGCCGGCGGAGCGCTGCTCGTTGGCAACGGCACCGGCCGTCGCCAGGTCGACCGAGATCCAACAGCACGAAGCGTCCGGGCCGAACTACGACGCCACGCTGGCGGCGTACCGGCAGCCGATCCCCGGCGGGTGGATCAGCCTGGGCATCACGGTCGACGCCTGACGCCGGCGAGAGACGAGACGGCATGACAATCCACCCCGCGATCGTGCTCACCTGCGATGGCCACCAGTGCGGCGAAAAGCTCGCCCTGATCGGCACCAACGCGGTCAGCTACCACGGCGCCCGCGGCCATACGGAATCGTACGGGTGGGACTGCTCAACAGACGACGTCGACTGGCGCCCCACCTATCGCGCAGCGCAAGCAGCACTCGACTCCTAGCCGCCGCTCCGGGTCCAGGCGCAGGCAGCCCTGCCACTTGACGTTCCACGGCCCAGTTTAGGAGGAACGGCATGAACGGCCCGGGGTCACCTCCTCGTCGCGACGAGTGAGCTGGGTTCAGTTAGCGTGCGGACCGCGCGGTTGAACGCTGCAACGGCTGGTTCGGCCGGGGCGAGGGCCGCGTGCGCCGCTAGGCCGGCAGCGGCGAGCTCGAGCTGTATCGCCGCAGCTTCGGGCTCATCGATGCTGGCGGCAGCGAACAGAGAAGTGAACCACTTCCGCTCCCAGGTGTGGTGGTCGCTGACGACCTGACGCACGGGGTGCTCAGGGTCCGGGAACTCGGCCGCGGCGAGCATCAGAGCGTCACCGCGGAACCCTGGGGTGCGAACGGCGACGACGAAGACCCCGGCGGCTGCCTCAATGGTGTCCAGTGGTGTGCTCGCGCATGACGCGGCGTCGAGCAGCGCTTCTACCCGGCGGCGGTGCTGGAAGTGGGCGTAGGTCGCCTCCAGCCAGAAGCGGCCGGCGAAATACTTGTAGAACGTGGCCTTGGTCACGGACGCTTTCGAGATGATCTGGTCGACGCCAACGGCACGGATCCCGTGCGTGTAGAACAGCAGTTCCACGGTCTCCAAGAGCCGACGCTCCGCGGCGGGGATGTCTCGGAGCAGCGGGTCGGTCGAGGGTGGGGGCTTCGGTCGCCGGGTGTCTCGGCGGAGTGCAGTAGCAAGCTCACCGGAGCTGAGGCCGGCCACGTCGCTAAGCGTCTCGGCCGGGTGGACCTCGGCGGCTCGACGGAGCGCCGCGTCGCGCGCATCCACGTGCAATCGCTTGGTGTTGCCGTTGGCGGCCTCGCGCGCCGCCTCGGAGTGAGCTGTGACGACGCGCAACAGCATCGGCGAGAGCTCCGGCGCCGATGCAGCTTCGTCCAACATCAGATGCTCCGTCCGGGCGAGAGTCGGCGGTCGTCGCCGGGGTAGGGGCGTCCCTCGTTGTACACCCCTTCTCTTCTTCGTACCTCCGCCAAGATTGCGCCTTCGAGGAAGGCAGACCACGAGTCGTCCTGCTCGATGTACCGGGTCGCGCGGAAGACTGCTTTCGCTCGCGCTCGGACAGCGCGGCGCATGTAGAACGTGACGGACACCGTGGTGTCGTCGACGTCGGCTCGCTCCGTTGCGGGAACCGCCGGAGGTTTCGCAGACGAGTTGGCGGCCTCATCGTCCGGAGCCGGAGGCCGGTTTCGCGCTATCAGCCGAGAGACGTCTGGTGTGCTGGTGCCGCGGGGGGCGAGGCCCGTCACCTTCCGCTCGGGTGTCTCGGTCATGCGTCGGCTCCTTCGTGTTCGGACTGACTGATGCGCTCTACCAGCGCCGTGGTGAGGGCGTGCAGGTCATCGGCAACAGACGAGGCGGTCTGTGGGGCGAGTACCTGCGCCTCTGCGGTGCCACGGCGGATCTCGTACCACTTCGGCCCGTCCTGGACCTGCGCGTCGAGCTCGTGCACCAGGAGGCCCCGCTCGCGGGTCGCCTGAGCCGTGGCCTCCGAGTGCCGCACCGTCGGCTCAAAGACGATGTCCTCCTCGGAGTTGAGCATCTCCGCGACAAGACCACGTGCTCGGCGCTCCACATTGGTGGATCCCGAACCGACCGCGGTGAGGACAACGCCGAGGAGATCGAGCGTTGGATTGATGTCGAGGACAGCATCCAAGCGGGCTGCGACCGCGGATAGTCCTTTCCGACTCGACTTGTCCGTCTTCACCGGCACCAGCGCCCACCGGGCAGCCGCGACAGCGGCCGTCTGCAGCATCTCGTCACCCGGCGGGCAGTCCAGCAGGATCATGTCGTAGTCGCTCGCTATAGAGGCCAGCACGTTCGCTAGCGCGAGCTTTGCCCCGTTCGGGTCCTTGTTCGCTCGCGCAGCAAGGCCGGCCGTGGCCTGATCCAGTGCGCTTCCACCGACCAGGACGTCGAGCCCCGGGCGCACGTCGCGCACCGGCTGAGCGACACCACCGAACAACAGAGTCTGCGCCAGTGAGCGTCCGTCATCGTCCCGAGCGTCACCCGTGTAGCCGAAGTCCTCCGCAAGGTTGCCTTGCGGGTCGAGGTCGACCGCAAGAACGCGGTACCCGCTTGCGGCGAGCAGCCCCGAGATGTTGGCGACCAGGGTGGTCTTCAACACTCCCCCCTTGCCGTTGATGCAAACGATGACTCGGTCGAGCGACGAGCGCTCTTCGTCTGTCAGTTTCACGATGCCTCCTACTTCCAT
>NZ_CP081962.1 GCF_019844075.1 Curtobacterium sp. TC1 | reverse complement strand
CTGCTGCTCCGCTGCCTACGAGGGGCACTCCCCCGCTGAATGGTGACGCTGGTGTGACTGGTGAAGCCAGGTTGCGCAACTACCTGCGCATGTCCGTGCGAACGCAGCATACCTGCTTCACTGGTGAAGCCAGTCACAAGGGCGTAAATGTTGCGAGCTGCCCGGTCTCACCAGTCACACCAGTGTTCCCAGGAAGCGTTGACCGGTAGGGCCGGCGTCACCAGCCGTGACCAGTGTGACTGGCTGCGCCAGGCTTACTGGTGACACCAGTGAGCGCAACCAGGATCACCAGCGTCACCAGTGTGTGGGAATCGCCCGAGATCGGACGAACGGCTCCTTCCGTGGGTGATTGCCTCAGATCGGGGGTCTCGTCGCTCAGAGAGGCATACAGGACCTCTCGCTACGGCCTGCGCCTCGAGAGTCGTTCTGACTACCGTCGCAGGTCATCCCAGTGTGACCAGCCGTACCAGCCTCACTGGTGACACTGGTCAAACCTGTAGACCATGTGTTCGATGGGTTTGCCAGCCTGACTGGTGTCACCAGTCACACTTTTGATTCGTGGCCGGCGTCGCCAGACTCCCCAGTCGTTTGCTGCATAGGAGATGACGGGACCTCGAAGACAGCGGCCACATCATCCGGGGGAGTACTACGAACGAGCAAGAACACGACACCCTCCGCGAGCTCGGCGAGGGCTTCGCGTTCGTCGGCCGGCAGGTGCACGTCGACGTCGACGGCGACGACTTCGACGTCGACCTGCTCTTCTTCCAAGTCGAGCAGCTCCGGTACGTCGTGATCGAACTCAAGACCGGGAAGTTCAAGCCGGAGTACCTCGGCCAGCTCGGCTTCTACGTCGCCCTCGTCGACGACAAGCTCCGCCGCCCCCAGCACGCGAACACGGTTGGACTGCTGCTGGTCGCGGACAAGAACGACGCCGTCGTCCGGTACTCCCTCGCGGGGCAGCAGCACCCGATCGGTGTCGCCAGCTACGACCTCCTCCCACCAGCGGTCCGCGCTGCCCTGCCCTCGGAATCTGACCTCGCAGCCGCCCTGACGACGCAGACCGAATCGGATCCCCGAGCAGGTGAATAGGGATCACTCGCCCAGGAAGACGCGGTGGCGGTCGGTTCGCACGGCAGAGCGCCTTCGCGTTCTGATTGCGGAGCTCGAGGGTGTCACCGGGGCGCCGCGCTGTGTCTCACCGAGGGCCCGGTTGCCGCACACATCAACGGGCGGGTCTGTTGCGACACCGAGATCCCCGGATCCTCACGGGCACCCGAAACCGCCGCACGTGTGCGGTAGCCGATTGACCTCCGAGCGTGGTGGTCGAGTTCATGCCTGACCTCCGAGCCTGGACCCTCAAGTCGATCTGGAAGTAACGCAACGAACGAAGTGCGCCTGCCCCGTGATGCGGTGCAGGCGCACTTCGTCGATGCTGGCGCTAGCGAGTACTGACCGTCAGACGGTCAAGAGTGAACACGCCGTCCTGCACGAAGACACCGACGCGCCCCGCGGGGCGATCGTAGAGGCGCGCGCTCAACGCGACGGCCCCGTCGACGACGGCGACACAGACGTCCCCGTCCAAGTGCACCTCGAGGTGATGCGCGCCGGCCGCAAGCTTTACAGGGCGCTCGAGCTCGACGGCGTGCGGAACGTCGCCGAGGATCTGCCACTGCTCCCCACCGGTGCTGCCGCGCGGCCAACGGTCCAACACGAGCCGGTTCCGATCCGGCTCGAGGCGGAGTGCGTACCCCTGTTCGCCATCGTCGCTGGTGCGCAGGAGCACCCCAACCGACCTGGTGTCCGCGTCGAGCGTGAGGTCCACGGTCACCAGCGCCTCGGACGGGAGTTCCGGCCCGATCCAAGCCGCGTATCGGGTCCTTGCGCCAGCACCCACCGCTGCGGCAGGATCGTTGACCGGTTCGAGGCGCGCCGTGATGTCGACCTCGTTCGTGTACGCGGCTTTAATGCCCTCTGGAAGGTCGAACCGCAACGTCCCGTCGGCGCGCTGGTGGGCCTGCAGCGTCGCCATGGTGCCGGCCCACTGCCACGCGCCGCCATCACGCCGGTCCTCCTTCGACGCGATCCACCCGACAAAGTACCGGCGGTCGCCGAGCGCGACGGTCTTCGCGGCGTAGAAGGCTCGGCCGTCGACGGTGTCATCAGCTGGCGCGAACCATGGGCCGTCCGGTGACTTCGCGATGCGGTAGCGGGTGCAGAATGCGTCGGAGAACTCCGAGTACACCAGGTACCACCACTCACCCCACTGGAATACGTCAGGGCACTCCTGCGTGATGAAGCGGTGCGGTTCCCAGATCGGCTCGGCATCCCGCCACGTGACGAGGTCATCGGACTCGAGCCGTGCCACGACGCCGGAACGCCGATACGGCTCGTCCGGTCGCCGAGTGGCGAGGAGCATCTGCCAGGGCCGGTCGGCATTGGGACGGAAGACGAAAGGGTCTCGCCAGTCTTCGGGGGAGTAGCCAGCGAGTGCGGGGAAGTCCCACTCGGGATGCTTGGTCCAGTCGGTCAGATCACCGGATGACGTCGCGTGCGCGACAACCTGCGCGTCCTTGAAGCCGCCATCGGGTCCGGTCTTGATACGGGGATTGTGCCCCGTGTAGAACAAGTGCAGCGTTGCCTCCTCATCACGAACAACGCTGCCGGTGTAGCAGTCAAAGTCGCTCGCGTCGGGGCCACCGGAGGGCAGTACGACGCCCTTGTCGGTGAAGGTGACGAAGTCGGTTGTGGTCACGACCGCCCAGGGCATGCCCGTTGCTCGCTTGAGCGGCGGAGCGTCCGGCCGTTCGTCGAGCAGGTAGAACAACCACGCGGTGCCTTCGTGTTCAAACGGGATGACGTCGCCGACGTAGCCGTTCGGGGGCTGGAAATGGGTGCTGGACGGGAGCGTCATTCAAGTTCCTTCGGGTCGTGGGGCCGCAAGCGAGCTGCGGGCGACGTATTCGCAGGGCACGAGGTGTCGGCCGGGCTGTTCCGCCTCCGCTAGCAGCAGAGTTCCGGCTTCAAAGCCCATCTGCTGGTGCGGCAGCGCGACGGTGGTGAGCGGTGGGTGCATCTGGTCGGCGAGGTCGGGTTGGTCGTCGAAGCCGACGATGCTGATGTCCTCCGGGCATCGCATTCCCAGTGCCTGAGCCGCCATCAGCGCGCCGACCGCCATGCGGTCGTTGCCGCAGATGATCGCCGTCGGACGGATGGCCACGTCGTCGAGGGCCTCTACCGCGAGGTCATAGCCGGATCCCACCTGGAAGGTGCCGAACGTGATGCTGATCTGTGTCGACGGGATGCCCGCGTCGGCGGCGGCGCGGTCGAGTCCGCGCTTTCGTTCTTGGCAGGCGTAGTCGTCCTCAGGGCCGCCGAGGAAGGCGACGGTGGTGTGGCCGGCTGCGAAGACGGCGGCGGCGGCGTCGTACCCGCCCTGGTACTCGTCGGCGAGCACGGTGACTGCGGGTGCGTCCTCGGGTGGGAAGCAGTTGACGAAGACCGTTGGGACCGCGTCGAGTCCGGCAACCGGGGTGACGTACTCGGGCCCGGGCGCTGCGTAGACCAGGCCGGCGACTCCTTGCTGGACGAGGTTCTCGACGGCCGCTTTGCCTCCGTCGGACGTCTGCGCGGTCTCGACCACGAAGCACACGTACCCGGCCTCCTGCACGGCCTGCTGCACGCCGAGCACGATGTGACCCGCGTAGGGCTGGGAGACAAGCCGGTCGGCGATCACACCAACTGTGTAGGACCGATTCGATCGCAGCGACTGCGCCGCCCGGTTGGGCTGGAAGTTCAGCTCCTTCGCGGCCTCGAGGACACGAGTGCGCGTCTCAGCAGCGATTGAAACGTCCCGGCGATCGTTAAGGACGAACGACACCGTCGGCTGGGACACGCCAGCGTGGCGCGCGACGTCCTTCATGGTGACGCGCTGTGACTGCGTTGTGCGCTTGCGGTTCGCCATTGAGCCTCCTCCGTTGCCATCATCATGCCAGAAGCAAATACGTATTGCGTCCGCTCTGCATGCTGTGTACGCTCGCCGTGCAAATACGTATTGGCCCCGACCTAGCGGGGTCACGATCGTTCAGAGAGGAGCGACCCATGGCGAACGGATTCAGCACCCCGATCGACCGGCGCACGCTGTTCAAGTTCGGTGGCGCAGGCCTCGCGCTGGCCGGCATCGGATCGCTGGCTGCTTGCTCAACCACCGGCGGCGGAGGCAGCACCTCCGGCACGGTGAAGATGCTCTACTTCGGTGAGCAGAGCGCAGCGACGGCCCTGCAGAAAGCCATCGAGCCGAAGATCAAACAGCTCGACAAGAAGGCGAGCCTGCAGGTCACGGCGATTAACGGGACTGACTGGAACGACTTCCTCGCGAAGGTCCTCACGCAGATCGCCTCGGGTGACGTGCCAGACATCGTCAGCGTGGCAACCGAGGGGCAGCAGCTGCTGGCGTCGAAGAACCTCCTCACCCCGCTCGACGACTACGTCACGAAGAACCTCTCGGACCTGCACACCTACTTCACCGGGGCCCACCCGGCGCTGCTCGAGTCGACGATGTACCAGGGGCACCTCTACACGCTGCCCGACAGCTTCAACGCGGGCAGCATGTTCTACTCCACCGACCTGTTCGACAAGGCCGGCCTGTCCCGCCCGACGAGCAAGTGGTCGATGGACGACTTCCACTCCTCGGCTGAGAGCATCGCAAAGGTCGGCGGCGGCACCTACGCCTTCGACTGGGTCGTTCGCCTCTGGGGCAGCTGGACCTCGTTCCTCTACGCCAACGACGGGAACCTGCTCGAGGAGGGTAAGTACTCCGGCGGCGACTGGCTGTGGAACAGCAAGGCCTTCTCCGACAACCCGATCGGTGTCTCCGGACGCAAGGGCGGCTGGAAGTGGGGCGACCCCACGGCGAACTCGGATGCCGCCATCGAGGCGCTGCAGTACGTCATCGACCTGCAGAAGTCCGGTGCGTCCCCGTCGCCCGACGTTGGCGGTGGCGCCACGCTGCAGGGTCTGATGGCATCCGGACGGATCGGTATGACCATTGGTGGCGGCTTCTGGGCCGGTGGCCTCCACAACGCCGGGATGAAGAACGGCAGCTTCGATGTCGTCGAGTTCCCCACGTGGAAGAGCAACAAGTCGCTCTTCGGCGCCGGCGGCTACGGCATCTTCAACTCTTCCAAGAACAAGGAACTCGCGTTCGAGGTCATCAAGGTCATGGTGCAGCCGGAGAGCTTCGACGCCCTTTGGCCCGGCAACGTCACTACACCGGCACAGAAGTCGCTGATGACCGCCGAGCGGTACAAGACAACCGGGCCGGAGCACTGGTCGGTGTTCTACGACCAGCTCGACAACTCGGTGCCCATCTCCGCACCGCCGTACTACAACGCCCTCGCGACCGCCCTCAACCAGCGCGCCACCCAGGCGATCTCGTCCGGGAACGCCAAGAAGGCGCTCGACGGCCTCCAGGCAGACATCGAGAAGGCAGCCTCGCAGGCTTCGTGATGACAGCAGCAACAGAAACACCCATCCGGCGGGCGGCCAAGGTCGCAGCCCGCCGGCCGGCGGCCAAGCGTGCCCGCCGACGTGAGTCCACGTTCGGTTTCCTGATGATCGGGCTCGCGGTGATCTTCGTCGCCGTGTTCACCTTCATCCCCATCCTCGCTTCCCTCGGGCTCTCGTTCACCTCGTGGGACGTCATCAGCAGCCCCAAGTGGGTCGGGTTCGACAACTACAAGCGGCTCTTCACCGACGGGCCGGTCCTAGCGTCGTTCGGTGTGACCGTCGCCCTCGCGATCGCCATCGTCGTGCTGCAGATCTCGCTCGGCCTGCTCCTGGCGGTGCTGGCGAACAACCGGAAGCGCAACGCCACCCGCGTGTTCTTCCGCACGTCGTTCTACCTGCCGCTGTTGGCTTCAACCGCCGCCGTGTCGATCTTCATGGGCTACATCTTCGACACCAAGTTCGGCCTCATCAACTACTACCTCAACGAGATTGGGCTGCCCGGCGCGCACTGGCTGAACGACCCGTTCTGGGCGAAGGTCACGGTCGTGATGGTGGTGGTCTGGCAGCAGGTCGGCTTCACGTTCGTGCTCTTCGTCGCTGCACTCCTCGCGGTGCCGGTCGACGTGCAGGAAGCCGCAGCGATCGACGGCGCCGGCCCCTGGCGGACTCTGTTCCGAATCAAGATTCCGCTCATCAGCCCGACGATCCTGTTCGCCACCGTGATCGCGATGATCAACGCGATGCAGCTGTTCGATCAGCCGTTCATCATGACCAAGGGTGGACCGGGCACCGCAACGACGACCGCGACCATCTCCATGTACCAGGCCGGCTTCCAGAACCTGGAGTTCGGGTTTGCCTCGGCCATCGCGATTTTGCTGCTGGTCATCATCGGCATCATCACCGGGATCCAGTTCATCGCCGCCCGAAAGCTGGTGTTTTACCAATGACGACCACGGACACCCTCAACCCGTTGCACGCCCCGGAAACCGTCGCGCAGCCGGCCGTAAGCCACATCGTTCGGCGCCGCAAGCCCGTCGCCAAGGTGGGAAGCATCCTGGGGATGATCATCCTGATCATCGCCGCCGTGTTCGCCCTTGGGCCACTGCTCTGGACGCTGACCACCTCGCTGCGCACCCCGGCGGAGTCGTTCCAGAACCCGCCGCAGTGGATCCCGCTCTCGTGGGACTTCGGCAACTACGCGGCGGTGTTCAACCAGATCCCGATCGGGCAGTTCTTCGTCAACAGCGTTCTCGTGACGTTGCTCATCGTCGTCGGTCAGACCATCACCTGCACGCTCTCGGGGTATGCGTTCGCGATGATCAGCTTCCCGGGGAAGAACACGATCTTCGGTATCTTCCTCGCGACGATGATGGTCCCGATCCAGACGATCATCATCCCGGTGTTCGTCATCCTGAAGGACATGGGGCTGACCGGCTCCATCGCGTCCCTGATCGTCCCCGCGCTCGGCAGCGCGTTCGGGACGTTCCTCATGCGGCAGTACTTCATGCAGATGCCGAAGGAGCTTGGCGAGGCCGCCCGCATCGACGGCGCGAGCCAGTTCGGGGTGTTCTGGCACGTGTACTCGCGGATGGCCAGCCCCGCGATCGCGACCCTGGCGATCCTGAACTTCTCCGGCTTCTGGGCCGAGTACTACCGGCCGCTGATCTTCCTCAACCAGCAGGACACCTTCACGCTGCCGCTCGGGCTTGTCGGCCTGCAGGGGAACCTCGGCACCGGATCGATCTCAGTCGTCCTCGCCGGCGTCGTGCTGACCATGATTCCGAGCGTGCTGCTGTTCATCTTCGCGCAGCGGTACTTCATCGAAGGCGTCACCGCGGGGTCGTCCCGATGACCGACCTCCACGCCCTGCCACCAGCACCCCAGGAAGCCGCACCCGCCGTGACCGCAGCAGACCACCACCTTCCGCAGTTCCACGTCCGACTCCCTCGTGGGTACGTCAACGACCCGAACGGCCCCATCGACATCGGCGGGCAGGCGCACCTGTACTTCCAGTCCCGGCCGCGGGTGGACCTCGAGATCCCCGTCGAGTGGGGCCACGCCACCAGCGACGACCTCGTGCACTGGACGCTCCACCGGCCGGCGATCGTCCCCGTCCCCGGTGGCGCCGACTCCGGCGGCGCATGGTCTGGTAACACGGTCCTGCACAACGGCACCGTCCGCGCCTACTACTCCGGCAAAGTCGATCACAGTCCGTTCCAGTCGGTCCTCCTCGCGGAATCCACCGACGGTGGGATAACGTTCGGCCCTCCCGTGCAGGTCGTCGCCGACCCGTCTGCTGACGAGGCGATCACCATGTTCCGCGACCCATTCGTCTGGCAAACGGATGACGGATGGTCGATGGCGGTCGGCGCGGCGGCCAGGAATCACACCGCGTCTGTCCGCCACTACCGATCCGTCGACGGCATCAGCTGGAGCCACGCGGGCGATCTGGTGTCGATGGCACGCGACACGGTCAACGGCATCGATACCGGCGAAGGGTGGGAGTGCCCACAGATTCTCACCGTCGACGGCATCGACATCGCGATCGTGGCGTCCTGGTCCCACGCCGCCGGCCCGGGCGAGGTGGTCGCCATCCCGCTGGCCGTGTCTCCTTCGCCGTTCAAAGTCGATGAAGGGCAGCACTTCTACGCAGCTTCCGTGATGCGGACCAGCTCGTGGGGGCCGGTGCTCTTCGGATGGGTCACCGAAGGCCGAACCGAGCAGTGGACCGAGCAAGCAGGCTGGTCCGGCGCGATCTCTCTACCGCGCCGGGCGTGGATCACGAACGGTCGACTCGGCACCGAACCCCACCCCGCAATCGACGCCCTTCGCGTCGGCAGCTCGCAGGCTGCAAACGGTGCTCGCATCGGCGCGCAAGCCGAAATCGTGCTGCCCGTCGCCATCACTGGCTGCATCCGGCTGCGCTTCTCCGATGCCGAATACCTCGACATCACGGTCGACGTCGATGCAGACACCCTCACCGTCGACCGGGCGCACGCCAGCACGGATCACCGCGCTGACCCGAGCCCCGCGGTGATTCGTGCTCCCTTCGACCGGACCGCGGACCGACCCGCAGTCCGAGTGCTGCTGGACGGTTCGGTTCTCGAACTGTTCACCAGCGCAGGACGTTCCGTCACCACGCGCGTCTACCCGACGCAGGCGCCGCCGTGGAGCGTGGAAGCCCCAAACCAGGCGCTGGCGTGGCATCTCAAGCCGAGCGTCACAACTGTTTCAGCTCCCGCCGCCGACGCCACGGCTGGATCCGCCTCGATCTAGCGGAGCGGCGCCGACAGGTTCGCCGACACCACCTCGTTCCCAATCATCGAAGGAGATGACTGTGCATCGAATCACCGTTGCGGGAGAAGCGCTCGTCGACATCGTCCACGACGACGCCACACGGGAGATCCCCGGCGGAAGCCCCGCGAACGTCGCCCTCGGTCTCGGACGGCTCGGCGCGCCAGTCGAATTCGCCACGTGGCTCGGGAACGACGCTCGCGGCAACCAGGTCGCAGATCACCTCGAGGCATCAGGGGTCGAGCTGGTGCCAGGCGTCTTCGGTGCCACGAAAACCTCCGCGGCGACAGTCCGGCTTGCTCCGGACGGTCAGCCTACCTACGAGTTCGGCATCGAATGGGACCTGCCGCACCTGCAGGACACGCCTCGATGGCTGCACATCGGATCGATCGGCGCATTCCTGCAGCCCGGAGCGGGCAAAGTGCGAGAGCTCGTTCGACGCACCGCAACCGCCGGTGGCATCGTCTCGTTCGATCCGAACATCCGACCCGCGCTCCTCGGAGATGCGGTAGCAGAACGGGTTCGGTTCGAGCAGCTCGCTGCGGACACCACTGTGCTGAAACTCTCCGACGAGGACGCCGCCTGGCTCTACCCAGGCGACAGCGCCGACGTCGTCCTCGACCGGCTCCTCGAGCTCGGCGTCACGCTGGCCGCCATCACCACCGGTGCCGCCGGCGCAACGCTCACCACCGCACGAGAGCGGATCGCCGTGCCCAGCGAACGCGTCGACGTTGTCGACACGGTCGGGGCCGGCGACACGTACATGGCCACCCTCATCTGGCAACTCCAGGACACCACCATCACGCTCGACGCCCTGGACTCCAGCACTCTGACAAGACTCGGGCAGGTCAGCGCCACCGCCGCGGCGATCACCGTGAGCCGTCGTGGTGCGGACCTACCAACCGCTGATAACGTGCTCGCAGCGCGGGGAGCGCCCACCAGATGAGCGCCCCGTCCATTTCCGGAGGGACGACGCGGCAGGAGCGCCCCGCCGCCGGAACGATGTCACTCGGCCGGCACCTCAACGAGCTCCGAAAGCGGCTCTTCCGCGCGGTGCTCGCCATCGCAGTCTGCGCGGTCATCGGCTGGTTCCTCACACCGTTCGTGCTCGATCAACTCCGCGCACCCGTCACCGAGCTCGCAAACGCCGGCGGCGGTCACACCGCGGAACTGAACTTCCCCGCGATCAGCGGCGCCTTCGACCTGCGCCTCCAAATCACGATCACCATCGCGGTCGTCATCGCCAGCCCCGTCTGGCTGTACCAAGTCTGGGCGTTCGTCGTTCCTGCCCTGGTGCGGAAGGAAAAGCTCTACGCCGTCGGGTTCCTCGGATCCGCGATTCCCCTGTTCCTCGGCGGATGCTGGTTCGGCTGGTACGTCCTGCCGCACATCGTGCAGATCCTCGGCAGCTTCGTCGCCCACCAGGACACCTCGATCGTCGACGCGAAGGCGTACTACGACTTCGCCGTGAAGCTCGTCCTCGCCGTCGGTATCGCGTTCGTCCTGCCGGTGTTCCTGGTCCTGCTCAACTTCGTCGGGGTCCTCACCGCGAAAGCGATCCTCGGCGCATGGCGCATCGCCGTGCTGTGCATCCTCATCTTCACTGCACTCGTCACACCGTCCGCTGACATCGCGTCGATGTTCTTGCTCGCCATCCCGATGGGCGTGCTCTACCTCGCAGCGTGCGCGGTCGCCTGGCTACACGACCGCCGTCTCGCCCGGCGCCTCTCGGCGGCTTCCTCAACCACCACCCCGTGACGTAGCGTCCGCTGCGCCGCCTGCACACGAAGGACTCATCATGCTCGGCAACCTCACCGGCATCCACCTGCTCATCATCCTCGGCATCGTCGTACTCCTCTTCGGCGCCACCAAGCTGCCCGCCCTGGCAAAGGGGCTGGGACAGTCGCTCAACATCTTCCGCAGCGAGATCCACGCCGGCGACAACAAGAAGAGCGCAGACCCGGCCAGCACCCCGGTCACACACGACGGCACCGTGCCGTCCCACGAGTGAGTTGCTCCCCGGCGGGCTGACGAAAGGAAAGCACCGTGGACCTCGAGAAGCTGCTCGTCATCGCCGCCATCGCCGGGTTATGTCTGGGACCGGCTCGGCTAGCCGCCCACACCAAGCAGCTCACCGCTCTCTTGCGTCAACTCCGGGGATGGGCTGACACGACTAAAGCGCAGATCGAAGAGCAGACCGGGGTCGACATCGACTGGTCCGAACTCGATCCGCGCCGCTACGACCCGCGCCGCATCATCCGCGACGCTCTCACGCAACCCCAGACACCACACGAACCGGCCGTCCAACCAACGGCGCTCACCAACACCGCAGGACCAACCAACCCTCGAACCGGAGTCAACGATGACCTCTGAAATTCACCGCCGAGCCCTCTTCCAGGGCGCCGGAATCGGCGCCCTGGCGCTGTTCGCCACCGCGGCACCCGCTGAGGCCGCCCAGGCCGCCACCGCCGGATCCGCTTCAACGTCAGCCACCGCAGCGACATCATTCCGCGCGAAGTACCACATGACCCCGCCGGCTGGATGGCTGTCCGACCCGCAGCGCCCGGTGTTCACCCGGGGCGCATACCAGCTCTACTACCTGCACTCCGATGTCGACAACGGGGACGGTGGGTGGGACCACGTCTCCACCCCCGACGGCATCAACTTCACCTTCCAGGGCACCGTCATCCCCCTGCAGACCAACCTGCCCACCTGGACCGGCTGCACCCTGATCGACACGAACAACACCGCCGGCTACGGCGCCGGCGCCGTCATCGCGCTAGCTACCCGCCCCACCGGAGGCGTTCGGAAGTATCAGGAGCAGTACCTCTTCTACTCCACCGACGGCGGCTTCACCTTCACCGCCCGACCGAACCCCGTCATCGTCAACACCGACGGACGCGTCGCAACCACCGACGCGCAGATCTCCAACGCCGAGTGGTTCCGCGACCCCAAGGTTGCCTGGGACGACGCCCGCAAGGAATGGGTCTGCGTCATTGGACGGCAGCGCTACGCCGCGTTTTACACATCGAAGAACCTCATCGACTGGACGCTGCAGCACAACTTCGACTACCCGGACCACAACCTCGGTGGCATCGAGTGCCCCGACCTCTTCCAGATCACAGCAGATGACGGCACCAAACACTGGGTCCTCGCCGGCAGCATGGACGCCTACAACGAGGGGCTGCCCTGCACGTACGCGTACTGGACCGGCTCCTGGAACGGCACCACGTACACGGCGGACAACCTCACCCCGCAATGGCTCGACTGGGGGTGGGACTGGTACGCGGCAGTTACCTGGCCTGCCAACGAAGCGCCGACAACGAAGCGGTACGGCCTCGGCTGGATGAACAACTGGAAGTACGCGAACCGGCAGGTGCCCACCGACGCGTCCGATGGGTACAACGGCCAGAACTCGATCGTCCGCGAGATCACGCTGCAGAAGCAGACCGATGGTCGCTACACCCTCCTCAGTGCACCGATCGCGGCGCTCAAGGGCACCGCGAAGCGGACCGTGCCGATCGCGAACCAGACCGTGAACGGTTCGGTGGTGTTGCCCTACAACGGCCGCGCGTACGAGATCGAGCTCGACGTCACGTGGACCAATGCCACCAACGTCGGCGTTTCCGTCGGACGCTCGACGGACGGGGCGCGACACACCAACATCGGTAAGTACGGGAGCGACCTGTACGTCGACCGCGCGCCGTCCGACCGTGCAGGATTCGCGTTGGCGCCCTACACGCGGGCTGCAGCACCCATCGATCCGGCCGCCCGCGCCGTGCACCTCCGCATCCTCGTCGACACGCAAAGCGTCGAGGTGTTCGTCAACGCCGGCTACACGGTCCTGTCCAACCAGGTGAACTTCGACGCCGGCGACACAGGTATCTCGCTGTACTCCGACGGCGGTCCCGCCACCTTCTCCAACATCACCATCCGCGAATACGGAAGCTAGCACGCGCAGGGCGAAAGGCAGCAGCTGCCTTTCGCCCTGCGGCGGCTTCTGCGCTGCCCGCCAGCCGGTCGCTCACCGGACGCGTTCGAGACCGCGGGGGAGTGGATCAAGGATCCAGGAAACGCCTAGGTTCCCGAGTCTCAACAGCCTGTCCCGCGAAACTGCCCGGCGAAGGTGCGGCTGACAGTACAGTTGCCGTCGTGCTCATCGGATACGCCCGCGTCTCGACCTCCGGACAGGACCTCGCGGCGCAACGCGACGGTTTACAGGCGCTTGGGGTCGCGGATCAAGACGTTCACGTCGACCACGGAATGTCCGGCACCACTCGAGAACGCCCCGGTCTCAGATCTGCCCTCGCGGCAGTCCGAGCCGGCGACACCCTCGTCGTGACGAAGCTCGACCGACTCGCGCGATCGCTCCGTGACGCGACCGACATCGCCGACGAGCTCACCAAGAAGGGCGTCGCACTGAATCTCGGGGGATCGGTGTACGACCCCACGGACCCAGTTGGCCGGCTCCTCTTCAACGTCCTCGGCATGGTCGCCGAGTTCGAAGCCGACCTGATCCGGGCCCGCACCCGCGAGGGCATGGCGATCGCGAAGGCCGCTGGCAAACTCCGCGGCGGCAAGCCCAAGCTCAACGAGGCGCAGGAGAAGCATCTGGTTGAGCTACACCGCGCGGGTACCCACACCACTAGCGACCTCGCCGAGCTGTGCGGCGTCGCACGAGCCACCGTCTATCGAGCCGTTCACCGGGCCGATCCGAAGTGAGCACGGGCCTGATTCTCGGGTAGCCATCGGCTATCGGACAGGCTGAGATCGAACTCTCGACGTCTGGCGCTGGCTAGCGTGGTCGCATGAAGAAGGCAAGGTTCTCCGGGGGACCCCGATGCTCAGGTTGTGCGCAGCGTCGGGGCGTCAGCGCTCCGCGAACGCCTCGCTCCCCGTCCTCGTGTTCGCCGTGACCGACGGCACCTGCAGCGTGGACGCGAGCCCGGTGCCGAGGTGGACGAGGGCGGTGCCGGGCTCGATGCGGTTGGAGATCGACGAGCGCGAGATCCGGACGCCGATGAGGTCGCCGGCAAGCGTGTCCTGCGGGGAGAGCAGGGCACCGCGACGGTTCTTCTTGGCGTCGACCTGCCAGCCGCCGAAGCCGGCTGCGAGGCCGGTGGTGTTCCCGCCGAGCAGGAGCCCCTGCCGGTTGTCCGCGGCGGCTCGACCCCACTCGCGCAGCCACTTCGCGGCGGTGCAGTCGATGAGGAGCTCGCCGTCGTCGACGACGAGGACCGTTGGTCTCCCAGACGCCGTGAGGACGGGGGCCAGGTCCTCCGCGGTCACGTCGTCGCCGGAGAACACTGCGCGGACCCCGGGCAACCCGTCGAGGTCGCGGACTGCACCCTGGCGTGGCGCCAGGACCACGAGTTCCGTCCCGCCTGCGAGCAGCGACCGCGCCATCGACGCGAGCATCGTCGACCGCCCGGACCGCGACGGGCCCGCGACGATGAAGGTCCCGCCACCGGTCGACAGGTCGACGATCTGCAGCTCCATGTCGTCGCCGCCGATCCCGGTCACCGCGACCATCGGCGACAGCGACGGCGCCGACTCGAGCGCGAGTGCCCCGTCGAGGTCCAGGTCCTTCGGCAGGGCGTCGACGCGGATCGGTCGCGGAGACGGCGGCACGGCGGTACCGGCACGCAACGATGACGCGAGGTCTCGGACGGCGGCGGTCTGTCCCGCTCCGGACACGTCTGATCCGAGCGAGGCGAACTGCACCTCGATGCCGGAGTCCGCCCGGAAGCCGCGTCCCGCCGGGATCGTCGCCGGGAGCTTGCGGTGGTTGATGCCACCGAGCGAGTAGTCGAGCCGGTCGGTCAGGCGCAGCACGATCTTGTCGTCGGTGAGCGTCGACATGCGGGACGACAGGAGCGTCCGGTCGCCGGAAACGACGACGTGGATGCCGGCCGCCGCGCCGTCACGCAGCAACGCCTGCAGCGCGTCGGTGAGGGCACCGCCGTCGACCTCGCCGAGCGACGTCGTGAAGTTCTCCCACCGGTCGACGAGCACCAGCACGTGCGGCAGGCGTTCGCCCGGCTCGGCGAGGAGCCGCTGCTCGGTGATGTCCGAGGCACTCGCGGCGGCGATGACGTCGTGCCGACGGGCGGTCTCGCGGCTGAGCCGGTCGATGAGCCGCGTCGCACGCTCGACCTGCGTGCGCTGGACGACCGCGCCGCAGTGCGGCAGCGCCTGCAGTGACGCGAGCGCGCCGTTGCCGCAGTCGATCGCGTAGAGGTGCAGGTCGGTGGAGGGGATGGAGGACGCGGCGGACGCGGCGATCGTCCGGAGCGCCAGGGACCGGCCGGAACCAGGAGCTCCGACGATGAACAGGTGGTTGAAGCGGTCGAGGTCGATCTCTGCTGCGCGCTGCTCCTGGGTGTCCGGCAGGTCCTCGGTGCCGAAGGGGAAGCGGAGCGCTCCGTTGACCGCGGCGTGGGTCCGTCCGGCCCCGACGGCTGTCGTGCCGACGTCGTCGAGCGGGAGTAGTTCGGGCAGCGGCGGCAGCCACGGACTGTGCAGGTGGCCGATGCCGAGCCGGTCGCGGGCGTCGGTCATAGCGCCGACGAGGACCGATAGGTCGGTAGCGGCGGTCGCGCGGTCGCTTCGGACGGGGCGGGCGGGTGGTGCGGTCGCGAAGTCGCGCCAGTCGAGTACACGGACGAACGGGAGGCTTGTGGCTGGGTCCTCGTCGCCGGCCCACTTCCCGCCCACGCGCGCCGACTGGAACGGCACCACGGAGGAGTGCCCGAGACGCGCGAAAGCGCGCCCTGGCACGCTCTTGGGGATGCGTGCGGCGTCGGCGATGTCGATGACGTCGGTGCTCTCGCCCGAGTCCGTCATGCGGAGCGCGACACGGAGGTTCGTGTTCGCGCGGATGTCCGGCCCGACCACGCCGCCGGGGCGCTGCGTCGCGAGGATGAGGTGCACGCCGAGGGACCGACCGCGCTGCGCTATCCCGATCAGGCCGGGCACGAAGTCGGGCAGCTCGGTGACCATCGCGGCGAACTCGTCGATGACGAGCACGAGCCGGGGCATCGCCTCGCCCGGACCACCGCGTTCCAGGTGCGCCTCGTGGTCCTCGATGTCCTTGGCGCCGGACGCGGCGAGGATGTGTTCGCGGCGGGTGAGTTCGGCGCGGAGCGACCGGAGCGCGCGCTCGACGAGGTGCTGGTCGAGGTCGGTGACGAGCCCGACGGTGTGAGGCAGGTCGGACGCCACGCTGAAAGCAGCGCCACCCTTGTAGTCGACGAGCACGAAGGTCATCTGGTCCGGATGGTTCGCGAGCGCGAGCGACGCGACGAGGGTCTGCAGGAACTCGGACTTGCCCGAACCGGTCGTTCCTGCGACGAGACCGTGCGGGCCGTCCTTCACGAGGTCGAGCGCGAACGCCCCGTCGATCCCCACGCCCACAACCGCCGAGGTCGTCGCTGCGCCGCGCTGCCACCGCTCCGCGACGATCGCCCCGGACGGCTGCGGCAGGTCGACCACGTCGAGCAGCCGCGCAGCGTCGGGCACCAGGCCGTCCCCGTCCGAGCCGCTCGTGTCCCGCAGCGGGGACACGGCACGGGCGACGTCGTCGAACCAGTCGTCCTCGACGCGGTCGGCGAGCACGAGCTCCACGGGCGCGGAGAGCTGCCGCCGCAGGACCAGCTCGGTCTCGGTCCGGTGCGTGACGGTCGCGACGCACTCCTCGGGGAGCTGCCACTCCTCCTCGTCGATGCACACCAGTCGGATGCCACACGCCGGCCCGTCGCGGAGCAGTCCCACGACGCCGGGCATCGCACGCAGCCGACGGGCGCCGTCGAGCACGACGACGATCTCCGGCAAGAAGCGCGCGCGCATCGAGCCGTTCTTGGTCCGCTCGGCCCGGCGCTCGGCGAGCACCTGAGTCAACTCGGCCAGTCGACGACCGATGGTCTCGCCGTCCGCGCCGATGAGGGCGAGAGCGTCCTGCCCGCCGGTCGGCCGCAGGTGCGGGAGCCAGAGCGTCCATGCCCACTGCGGAACGTGCTGCTGCGCGGTGAGCACGACAAACTGCACCTCGCGCGGACTCTGCGTCACGGCGAGCTGCCCGAGCACCCACCGGCCGAGTTCGCGCGGCGACGCTCCGGCCCCGGCGATGCCGAGCACGCCGACCTCGGCGAGTGGCACGGTTACTGGGACGCCCCTGGTGATCCGGTCCTCGTGCGCGAGGCCGTCGAGGTCGCGGTCGTCCTGCACGGTGACCGTCGAGGGCAGGTCGCCGATGCCGATCCGGACGTGCAGGTGGTCGGCGTCCGAGGGACGCCGCTCCCAGAGTCGACGCCCCGGGGTCGTCGCGACGACCCGCAGCGACCCGGCGTCGGACGATGACGACCTGCGCTCGTCCCGCTCGGCGAGCACCGCGGCGTCGATTGCACGCTCGAGCGCCGAGACCCGCTCCCGGTGCTCTGCGGTCTGCTTCCGGTGGCTCTTCTTGCCCGTCCGTCGGGCGGTGACGGTCTGCCCGACGACCATGATCGGCGTCATCGCGGCGAACAGCAGGTAGAACGGCGAGTGGAACACCGTCGCCATGACGATGCCGAACATCGCGGGGACGAACACCATGATCCACGGGATCGCGGACCGCTGCGGCGGCACGGGCGGCTTTGGGATCCGGAACTGCGTCGTCAGGTACGGGGGCAGTAACCGGGGAGGCCGGTTGAAGTCCAGCTGTCCCGAGTCCGGCGGCCTGAGCAGCATGCGATCCACGACCTCGACCGGGCGCACCGTGAGCACGGTCGAACCGAGGCGCACGAGCGCGTCAGGGACCCATGCTACCCACTCGTCGCCGATCTCGTCCTGCTCGATCGTGACCGAACCGGCTGAACCGATTACCGGCTCGTCCGTCGGTGCCTGCCGGACCGTCACGCTCCCGTCGAAGGCGATCCGGGCCTCCAGTCCGGGGTGGTCCGCAGCGTCCGCGCCGACCGTCGGCGACCCGTCGTCAGCGACTCCGATCCGGAACGTGCCCGGCGAGAGCCGACGCGTCCGGCCTGCGTCGACACCACCGACGACCAGCAGGTGGACGACCCCTCGCTCCGTCTCGGGGCGGTCCGCGCCGCCGACGTGCAGCATTGCACCGTCGACCAACCCGCTCCTGGCGAAGGGGACGTCGCCGTCGGGTGCGTCCTGCGGCATCGCCGCGCCGCCGGTGCGGCGAGCGAGCGCGTCGACCACACTGCGCATTGGGGTCTGGCCCGGTGCATCGACGAGCACGTCGGAAGAATCGCCTGTGACGTCGTCGACGACGGTGACGACGACGCGCATCAGGCGTCCGCCTCCATCGGGAGCACTGTCGGATCGGGCTGCGTGGATGCCGACTGCGTTGATGCCGCAAGGGGCATGGACAGGCCGACGTCCATCCACCGGACCGTCCCGAGGACGTCCGAGACGTGTGTTCCGTCGCGGCGTGCCTCGACCGTCCACCGGGCGAGCGGGTGCGGCGCGGCCGCGACACAGGCCCACCGGCCACCCGGCCGCTCGAGGAGCCGGGCGAGCTCGCGACCGTCCTCCCCGGACGGCACCTTCGCCACGACCAGGAGGCCCGGGGTCGCGTCCGCCGCGACGGCCGCGATCGCGTCGCGCACCGACACGGCCACACCGAATGCGGAGCTGGTACCCACGCTGAGCACAGCGGTCCCCGTGGCCCACGGAGCGGTGCGGACCTGGTCGACCATGCGGCGGAGCACCGCGTCCCGTGCGGCCTGCTCACCCCGGAGCGCGACGATCCCGCGCACACGACGCAGGTCGACGAGGACGTTCTCGTCACCATCGGTGCCTAGGGAGACCACCGTGGCGAATTCGCTCGGGGCCGGTGCGGTGAGCGGCACGGCCTGCAGCGCCCACATCGGGGCCGACCACGAACGGCCGTCCGGGGTCGCGGCCCACGGCTGCGGCGGTGCGATAGTCGGGGAAGCGAGGTCGAGTCGCACGGTCGTGCCGACCAGGATGCGGACCGCGCCGGGGAAGACGACCGCGGCGGCTGCGCACGAGGCGTTCACCGCGCGGAGGACCCGGTCGATGCCCCACGGCGCGGCCGGGTCACGGCGGACCTGATCGGCCCACGCGAGCGCGTCGGTCGCAGTGCGCCGACGGACGGCGATGATCGTCGGGATCACGAAGGCCAGGGTCCCGAGGAACAGCACGACCGACATCGTCAGGAGCAGGTGCGACTCGGGGTGGGCGAAGGACCAGGTCACGCGGCTCCTCCGAGCTCGGCCAGACGGCGTTCGAGGGTGGTCGGTTCGGCTCCGGGGACGTCGGTCCACCGGAACGTGGTCATGATCGCGTCGAAGAGCGAGACGAGCGCATCGGTGAGCCGCTCGTCGGTGCCCGGGAGGCTGATCGCCGAGAAGGACATCACGACCCATCGGCCGGGCCGATGCGGGACCGGGATCGTGTAGACGACCTGGCGGTCGTCCACGACGGGCAGGTCCTCGCCGATGCTGGGGAGCTCGGCGCCGGGGTCGGCGCGACGGACCACCGTCTCCGTGCGAGCGGCGATGCCGCCGTCCACCTCGCGGATGCCGGGGTCGTCCTGCTCCCGACGGTCGGGCAGGGCATCGGCGAGGATCTGCGCGATCACCTGCTCCGGGGCCTCGTCGGACTCGTCGTCCACCTCGGTCTCGATGACGGACACCGGGGGCGTGAAGCTGTCGACGGGCTGCACGGGTAGGTACACCGCCGTCGCGCCGTTGTCGCCGGCCTCGACCACGGTCGCGGTCAGGCGCTTCCGCATCTCCTGCCGCAGCGGTTCGGCACGGTCGCGGGGCAGGCCGTCCGGGAGTGCGTTGGCGATCACCTGCCGGACGATCGCACCGAGTTCTTCGCGATGGGGCACGTCTGCGGGGAGCCGAGCCCACCCCGGCGGGACGACCATGAAGAAGGACGCGGTCGGTTCGGTCATGCGGCCACCTCGTTCCGGATCGCAGCGAGCAGGTCGACGACCTCTGGTCCGAACACCGGGACGACGTCGAGGTCCCTGGTGCGCCAGAGGACGCGGGTGTCGACGGCGGGGCCGTCTCTACCGCCTTCCCGCCGGACCGCACACACCGTCGCCCAGATCGCGCCGTCGTCGTCGAGGTCGTACCGGGTGACGACCGGCCCCTCGCCCCCGACGTGCTCGGGGAGCTCGTCGACCGCGGGCTGCTCCACCGGGAGCCCACCATCGGCACCGGCGAGCTCGAGGAGCGCGCGGGTGCCGCGTGCGTCGTCTCCGTCGGTGACCCCGACCGAGACCACGATGGGGAGCGGCCACCGGTTCGGGACACCGAGACCCGCGACGAGCCGGTCGCCGCCGTCGAGCGAAGCGCGGAACTCGAGCAGGGTGTCGAGTGCCGTCTGCGGGTCGACCTCCCGCCCGTCGTCGAAGATCCGCTGCTCGCCCTCGGCCTCGCGGTCCACGTGCACGATCGCCTCGAACAACCGGAGCACCTCGGCACGCCACTCGGGGGTCGCGTCGGCGACGTCCGGGATGACGAGCCACTGCGGGGACTCGACGTCGATGCTCGACGTGACGGCGGGTGCTGCTGTGGTCATTGCGCTGCTCTCAGACGGCGATCGGGTGCTTGATCGCGTTCCAGTCGTCGGTCCACGGACGCTTCTTGTCCGCGCCGTCGCCGATCGGGTTGATGACGAGCCCGGCGATGGAGTAGTTCTTGCCCCACACGGCCATCCCGCCGTTGACGTAGGTATGCCACTTCGGGGCGTTCCCGACCAGCGTGCCGAGCCCGTTGGCGCCGCCGAATTTGCCGAGGTCGTTCCGCAGTAGCTGGAAGTCGACGCCGCCGATCCGTTCCGCCCAGCTCGTGAAGCCCTGCCTGGTGAACCGGTCGGCACCGAACTGTTTCGAGATCGTGGCCCAGTCGTTCTTGATCGTCGTGCCGACCTTCGGGATGTTCCACCAGTTCGGGTTGTCCTTGAACTTGCCGGCGAAGTCGTCCAGCTTGCTCAACCCGTTCGTCCTGACCTCGTTGCCCAGCTGGTTGGCGTACCGCACCTTGGTTGCCGACCCAGCGGACGTCCAGTCCTTGATGGCGGCGTCCCGGATCTTCGAGATCTTCCCGAGGTCGACCTTCGTGGCGTTCTGGATCGCGGTCTTGCCGGCGGTGACGCCCTTGCCGACCGCCATGGAGGTGGCCTTCGTGATCCCGGCACCGACCCCGAGCGTGACCACGCCGACGACCGCCATGACCAGGTCGAACACGTTCCCCTCACCGAGCGCGGTCAACCCGATCTGCGCGACGAGGCTGACCCCGGCCGCGACGGCGCCCATGATGGCCAGCACACCGACGCCGGGGATCAGGATCGCCAGAGCGGCCAGGGCTATGCCGATGTACGTGAAGATCTTGACGATCAGCTTCAGCAGCTTCGAGAAGAACGCCTTGATCTTGTCGCCTAGGGTGTCGTGCAGGCCGTCGTCCCATGCCGCCCGGATCGTCGACGCCGCCGCCTTGCCCGCACCGTCGAGTGCCGACAACGCGTTCCGCAACTTGGTCTTCGCCGCGTCCATCGCGTCGTTCGCCCTGGTCGTCGCCGCGTGCTTCGCGTCGATCTGCCCCTGCTCGTCGTCGGTGAGCGGGGGAGCGTCGTCGGCGCGGTTCTCGGACGGGTCCGGCATCGCCGACGCACTCGCACCCGACTGCTGTGCGGTCTCCGCTGCCTGCAGTGCTGCGGCCGACTCGCTGAGCCCGTCCTCGAGCGCCGGCAGGTACCCCGTCAAGGCATCCCGGATGGCGTCGTACCGGCCGGACATCTTCTGCAGGGACTCGGCGACCTCCTTGCTCTTCTTCCGGACGGCGTCAGCGGTCTCGCCCTTGAACTTGCTGTCGTCGCCGTCGCCGATGCTCTTCAGGACCGCTGCCTCGGAGGTGATCTCCGACGCCATGTCCTTGTAGTAGGTGATGAGCTCCTGCATCACGCCGGTGTCCGCGATCACCGGGTCGGTGGATTCGCCGAGCAACCCCCAGTTGCCCTCGCGCACCGGCATCAGGCGTTCCCCGCGTCCGTCGTCTCGGTGGTGAGCTTGTCGCTGAGGTCGTGCTCGAGGTCGGTCCAGTTCTGGGTGACCTTCTGCATCTTGTCCCGCAGATCGGCGATGGCGCCCTTCATCTTGTTGCGGTGGATCTTCCAGTCGCCGGAGAAGTCGTTCATGGCCTTGTACACGTCGTGCTGGCCGTAGACCTGGTCGAGCGCGCGGTCGTCGGACTTCTGGTGCTCCAGCTCGTCCGAGATGTGCTGCAGCTTGGTGGTCGAGTCTTCGAGGACTTCCTTCGTGATGATGAGGTCTGCCATGACTGCTCCTGGTCGGTGAACGGGATCGGAACCGGATCGGCCCCGGTGCTCGTCGTCATGACGAGGACCGGGACCGATTCGCGGTCGCTACTTGATGGCGTTCGCGAGTTCCTGGTCGGTCTGCTGGAGCGCCTCGGCCGCCTTGTTCAGGTACATCGACATGCCCTCGAGGCCCTCGATCGTCTTCGTCGCACCGTCGTTGAACTCCTGGTAGGAGCTGCCGAAGGCAACCGACGACTGGTCCGTGACGTAGCCGCCCGAGATGAGGGAGTCGACGAGCGACTTCAGCTCACGCAGCTTCGAGGTGATGTCCTGCTCACCGTTCACGAGTCGGGTCGCGGCGTCCTGCATCTCGCCGTAGGTCACGTTCAAGTTGGGCATTGCCTGCTCCTGTCGTTCGTCTGCACCCCCGATCGAGGGACAGATCAGAGGTTATTTCACGATGGAACCGGTTGCCGGGGTACGTTTTCCGACGTGTTGCGGAATGCACTTCTTCACACGATTGTGCAGATTCCAGTACATCGCCGCCGGCACACGGTCGATGCCGAGCGGTATTCGTATGTCACCCGTCATGAAATTCTGGGCCATCCGGCGTGTCGGGACGCGCCGAGCGGACGTCCGGTCCCCCGATAGGAGGACTCAGAAACTGTGCACCAATGCGCCGGACGCTTCCTTGTCGCCGGGGACCCGCTCCTGGTCCGAGCCCCACCCGGTCGGTTTGACGCCCTGGCCGTAGATGAACGGGTTCGTCCAGCTGGCGACGACGCGGCCGCCGGCGACGTACTTGTGCCACGCGGGGAGCGCGGCGATGTCCGCGCCGTAGTCGCGCTTCATGGTGACTTTCATCGCGTCCATCTCGATCTGCCGGGCGGGGGAGTGGCAGTGCCGGCTCGTTGACCTTGTCTCGACCGATAGCCCTGTACACGGTGGCGCGGGCGACGTCGAACAGCTCAGCGAGCTCGCCGGTCGTGTAGTCACCGGACCGGTGCATCGACACCAGGAGCGCCTCGCGTTTGGGCGAGAGCTTGGGCTTGCCCCCCTTCAGCCGGCCCTTCGCTCGAGCGGTGGCCATGCCTTCCCGGGTACGGGCGCTGACCAGGTTCGCTTCGAACTCCGCGAACACGGACAGCATGCCGAAGATCATGCGCCCCGTTGGGTCGAGAGGGTCGTACACGGAGCCGTTGAAGCTGAGACGGACGTCCTTTGTTGCGATCTCAGCGGCGATCGTGCTGGCGTCAACGGCGGAGCGAGCGAGTCGGTCGAGCTTGGTGACGACGAGGGTGTCGCCGGCCCAGCATGCGGCGATCGCCTGTTCGAGGCCGGGGCGGGCTTGGTTCGTGCCGGAACGGCCGTGGTCGACGTAGATGCGTTCGGTCGCGACGCCGGCAGTGATCAGTGCTTCACGTTGCTCGCGGACGCCGCCGCTGCAATTTGCGGGATGCAGTACCACCAGGCTGTCATTGACGCGGCGAAGCCGCTGCGGCGGAACCTGCTTGGCCTTCCGAGTACGGCAGCGGAGGTAGCACGCATGCCTCTGGAGAGTCCGAACAAGACGCCGATGCCGACACTACGGGCGAAGTGGAGGACATCCGCCCGGCGACTTAACAGGCCAGGACCCGCCGCCTCGTGCTTAACGGCACCTAGGACGTGATCTGAGTCAAGCTCCGTTGCGGGGCCGCATCTTCGGGCGCGTCATGACGCCGATGGCGAGAGTAGCCAGCAGAAGGGCAACCGAAAGCGTTGCAGTCACCCATGCCACGGTGTGTGCGGTGTTCGCCGCCTCCCATTGACTCTTCGTCGCAACGTACGACCGGACGGGTGAATCACCGAGACCGAACACCGGCTTGGATGCACCCCGACAGCATCGCAAGCAGCGGGCCTGCTCACGCCGTGTCCGAGTAGCTCCCAGAATTGCGCCTCTCGGGCGCGCTGCTCCAGCCTGGATCCCATCTGCAACACTCCAAATCACGGTGGTGTTGCAACGACCAGCTGAACCCAAGGATCTTTCATCGGACGCTGAGCCCTGCCCGACGCTCTTGCGTTCCGCGCTGAACCTCTATCGCAGTGGGTTGTGGGACAGGCGCACGCTGGTATCCCCGCCGGTCTCGATGCCGGCGAGGAAGATGTTCAGGCCGTTGATGAACTGCTCACGGTCGTCATGCTCCACGAGGGCCGCGGCAGTCTGCTCAGAGACGGCATCAGAGTCGCTGCGGGTCAGCTCGGCCGCGAATGCCTCCAGGTATGCTTGCCTGTCGCTGTCGGAGAGCAAGTGGTGAGAGGCGGCTGCGCTCTGCGCCGCCGCTCCGAGCAGGTAGTTCATGAGCGCCGCTCCCGCATCAGCGCTGGCGCTGCCGGACACTCCCAAGCGCCCGAGGCCGGCTCCGATGCCCTTCCAAATGCGGAGGACGGCAGGCTGTCGTGGCTCCCGCGCCAGTTGCTTCCCTACCCAGTGGTGCTCAGTGAGGGCATCAAACACGGCTAGGGCGAGGTGCCGGAGCGATTCGCGAGGGCCTAGAACGTTCGCGGGGCTCTCGAGCGCCGCGCTGATGATGCCGTCCGTTGCGGCCTCGAGGAGCTCCTCCTTGCCCGTGACGTAGTGGTAGATCGCACCACGGCCGGTCGAGAGATGCTCGGTGAGCGCCCGGACGGTCAGCGCGCTCTCACCGGATGAGTCGAGCAGCCGGATCGTCGCCTGCACGATCTGCTCGCGGGAGAGGGCGTCGACGCGCTTGTGGATGCGGGGCGCCGGGTTCGTCATGTGCCCATCTTGACACAAGTGGACCGTCGGTCCACACTTCGGTTGGACCAACGGTCCAACTTCGAAGAAAGGCACACCATGACTCCTTCAGTCAGCATCGTCGGCGCCGGGCTCGGCGGCCTCACCCTTGCCCGGGTCCTGCACCTGCACGGCATCGACGTCACTGTGTTCGAGGCAGACGCCGACGCCGGCGCCCGCTCCCAGGGCGGCCAGCTGGACCTGCACGAGCACAACGGGCAGCTCGCCCTCCAGGAGGCCGGCTTGATGAACGAATACCGGTCGATCATCCATGTCGGCGGCGCAGGACAACGCGTCCTCGATCGGAACGCCACGCTTTTGGCCGACCTGCCCGACGACGGGTCGATGGCAAGTCCCGAGGCGCGACGGGGCGACATCCGCCGGATCCTCCTCGAGTCCCTCCCGGATGGCACGGTGCAGTGGGGCAAGAAGCTCCGCGATGTCGCCCCTCTCGGCGACGGCCGCCACGAGCTGACCTTCACGGACGGCTCCACCGCCCACAGCGACGTGCTCGTCGGCGCCGAGGGGACGTGGTCGAAGGTGCGAGCGTTGGTCTCCGTCGAGAAGCCGGTGTACGCGGGCATGAGCTACATCGACACGTTCCTCCACGACGTCGACGAACGGCACAGCACGACGTCCCTGGTTGCTGGCGACGGCGCCATGTACGCCCTCATCCCAGGCAAAGGATTCCTTACGCATCGCGAGGCGGGAGAGATCATCCACACTTACGTGATCTTGAGCAGACCCCTCAGCTGGTTCGACGACATCGACTTCTCCGACGCGGCAAGCACCAAGGCGCGCATCGCCGCGGAGTTCGACGGCTGGGCGCCCGAGCTCGTCGCGCTGATTGCAGATGCCGATACGCCTCCCGTGCTGCGGAGCATCTACAAGCTCCCCGACGACCACCGGTGGCCGCACACCCCAGGCGTGACCCTCATCGGCGATGCAGCGCACGTCACACTCCCCGGTGGCGAAGGCGCGAACACCGCGATGCTCGACGGCGCCGAGCTCGCCGAGGCGATCGTTGCCCACCCGGACGACATCGACGCCGCGCTCACCGCCTACGAGGAGGTCATGTTCGCCCGCGCCGAGGAAGAAGCCATCGCCGCACACGAGACCATCGACCTCATCTTCGGCGCCCGCGCACCCGAGGGACTCGCGAACCTGCTGAACGGGACCGCGGAGGACGCCGCGAGCTGACGCAACGTCTGTCTCGTAAGCCGGTCGTCCACCGGACGATCGCCGGCCACGACCGCTCCCCCCTGAGTGTGGGCTTTATCGCTTGTTGGTGGCGTTTTGTGATCGCTCAGCGGCGGGTGCGGCTCGCAAGGTGGCCTCATCGCCGAGTCTCACACGACGCGAGCGGCGGCAACGTCGCCCGACTAGCACTGATGAACATGCGAAAAAGCCGGGACATCTCGCTTCTGGCGTATACGTCTGCGACCGTGCACCCATGACACCCCCCCCGGCACGGTTGTTCTCCGCGCTCAGGGCCCCGAGGCACGGTCGCTCAGGTGGCGGTCACAACGCGTTGGCGATCTACGGGTGACGCCATGTCGGGGTGGAGGTGGACTTCGAGGGTCGAGGCGATGTTGCGCAGCTGTGCCAGCTGCTCCGCGGAAAGGGCGTCGACGAGGAATTCTCGAACGAGCCGGTCGTGACGAGGCGTGGCTGCCTTCAAGACGTCTTCGCCCTTAGGTGTCAAAGTGACGATGACAGCTCGGCCATCGGTCTTGCAGGTGGATCTCGTGATGAGCGCGTCCGCCTCGAGCCGCGCCACGATGCGGGAGGCGCGAGGCAGGGAACGCACGTCAGCACCTCGTGGCGGTGCTGACCCGAACGGGCCCGCCAACTCCACAGCGCACCGGTTACCCGATTGCTCCGTGATGCGTCTCGGCATGGCGCGATACAGCGGGTACCGGTTGATCTCGCGTGGCCGCGGGGCGTAGGGACGGTAGGTCAGCCGGAGGGATTGTCGACCGGGCGGTCGTTTTCGTCGGTGCCGTCGATTGGGTCGACGTCCTTCGGGTTGGCGACGTCGTCGGCAGGCTTGTCGTGATCGGGGTGTGCGGGGTCGATCATGATGCGTCCTGTTCCGGGGAGGTGGGTTCTCCGCCCGAGTTGGTGTCGCTGTCCTGGTTGGGATCTTCTGTGGCGTTTCCGGTAGGGGAGCCGTCGGGCAGATCGGCGGTGCGGTCCCGGTCGGCATCGGAAACGTTCGTCGAGCCATCCGGTGTTGGGGGGTTCTCGGTCATGGCTGGCAACGTACGCGGATGCGCCGGCATCCCTCATCAGGCGGCTTCACTCGCGGCCTCGAAGGGTGCCGCATCGGGTCTCTTCGCGGGATCAGGGCGGTGCGTCGCGGTGTTCCCGGATTTCCTGAGAGGTTGGGGTGTGCTGTTGACGTATGGTCGGTTTTGTTGCCCTGCGGACCCTAGCCGCGGGAGCCCGACCCCCTGTTACCGGGCTGGCCTCGTCAAGACCATCGCGTTGAACCTGACGGCGTCGTAGCGCGAGGGCGTCTGTCCCAGCCCCGAACCAGTGGCAGACGTCCTCGCAGCACCACGGCGATGGGTAAGCTGCTCGGTTCCTGTCTGGTCGTGTTGTCAGGCAATAGCGCTCGATGATGTTGCGGTGGGCCGGGAAGCGGCCCGGCCCGCGCTCACCCGAAGAGCAGCGGGACGGGCCGCCCTGACCCGTCTTGCGTGGAGCATTCGAAGCCGAGTCGTTGTCGGGTTGGTGCCCCGCACGTCCCAGGTCCGCACGTTGCGGGGCGGGACCGTTGGTGGTCGTGAACGATCAGGCACTCGAGGAAGGAAGCTCTGTCTCACGCGGGCCTGGTTCTCGTGCAGCCCACGGGATCGAAACTCCTCACGAGCGCGTGTGGTGGTTCTAGGTTTGTACCGTGTGTCTGCGGTGGGAGAGGTGCCGGCACCGTTGGGGGGACCGGTGCCGACACCTCGGTGGCGGTCCCGACCCGAACAGGCTCGCCACGACGTCTACTGTGCACCGGTTGACCAGTTCGTGGGTCATTGTTGCGGCATGGCGTCGAACTGTTGGACGACACGTGATGGCGAGCGGAGTGCCCGCGGCGCGGCGTAGGCGACAGTGCGGGACTACCTTGACTGGTGGCGCTGCTGGCCTATCGGGCCGCGCGTCCGGGCGTGCCTCACCATGTGCGCCTGGGGGCTGCCGCTCCCATCCGATCAGGGTAACCAGGGTGGTTGATGCGGCGGCCCCACCCTTCCTGTTCCCGAGCTGATGACGCCCCGATACCGCTCGTAGCGGGCACTGCGTTGCGGGGGAGTCGTGTCCGTGGCGGGTTAGAGGCGGGTGCCGTGGAGTCGCTGGAGAGCGTGCTGGCTGAGTCCAAGAGTGCGCACAAGTGCTGAGTTTTCCCGGAGTGCGCGGTCCTTCGAAGGGTTCCCCGTCAGCTGCTCTCGCTGCTGGAGCGGGTCGTGCTCACCGGGCACCGATGTCACAGCGCTGTCGATTTTCATGGGGTCCTGGACATCGTCCGGTGGGGGCGCTGTGGTTATGCCTGGCCGCCGACGGCGGGTTCGTTGTCGCTGGTGAGGGTGGTGGCGATGGTGTTGAGGTGGCGGGCGAGGAGCGCGTTGTCTGCCGGGGGAAGCTGGTCGAGGGCTTCGACGAGGACTTGGTGGAACCGGGTGTAGGCCTGGTCGATCTTCGCCGCGCTGCCGTCGATGGGGTGGAGGAGCATGGCTCGGCGGTCGGTGGGGTGGGGCTCGCGGCGGAGCTCACCTTTCCGGACGAGGTTGTCGACAATCTTGGTCACGGACGCGTTCGAGACGTTCAGCATGACTGCGAGGTCTTTCGGGCTGATCTGCCGGCCGTCGCGTTCTGCTTGCACGAGGTACCGGATCGCGGCGAACTCGTTCTTCGTCAACCCGCTGGCCCGTCGAGCGTGCTCAACTTCCTGTTCCTCGGCGCGGTGAAGGCGCAGGAGCGCGTTGACCGCGTCTTTCGCTTCCCGAGTGCGGGGTTCCCGAGCGTAGAGGTGCGTGGCTTCGTGACGGACAACAGTCAACGGCATCGGGTCAGGTGCTCTCTCGAAACGTGCGGGCGGGGTCCAGATTACTGCGCGGGTTCTGTGAAGAAGTCCGCGTATCGGGGCCCGGCCGGGCTCGCGAGCAGGGTGGGGTCGTCGATCCGGCGGATCACGTAGGAGGCGATCACGGCGGAGTCGGTCAGCCCGATGGGGAGGTGCGTGGTCACGGCGTCGGGGGAATAGGGCGGCTGGTAGGTGGTGATCATCAGTGCTGGCCTGTCTGTTCCAGGATCGGACGCATATCGATCGGCTCCGTCGCCGGCAATGCTGTTTCGATCGCATCGAACGGGTCGTCGTGAGAGCTGGGAGTCACCGTGTGAACGCGATGGCCGCAGCACCGGTTGCTGCCAGGGCGGCAGTGCCGGTGACAGTCCCTGCGATCATGAGGGCACGTGCGTGTGCTGCTTCGCGGACTTCGGTGAACTGGCTGAACAGCCTCGTGGTGCTCGGGTTAGGGGTGAGTGGCATCGCCCGCTCCCTTCCATCTGGTGTGGTGGCCCGGTTCCCCGGGGATGCGTCGACCGTCCCATACTCCCGATGGTTCGCGCAAGAAACTATCCGCAGAGTGTACTTTTCCCGCGGTGAACAATCGCGAGCATCGAGCGAAGTCCTGCATGAGCTGGCGCTGTGACGCTGATCCGCGATGTTTTGGATGCCATGAGGGGCGTCATGGGTTGGCGTCCCCATCCTGCTGGCTCAGCCGCGTCGGCCTCGGCTGGTAAATAGGAGGAGGGTCCGGGCCGGATGGCGTCGATGCTGATGGTGTGCAGTGTCAGGGTGAGTCAATGGATCAGGATATCTCCACGCAGCAGCGGATGAAGGTCGGGGCGGTGGGCCTTGGCCGGATGGGTGCTCCGATTGCGCAGGCGCTTCGGGACGCGCATCCGGTTTCGGTCTACGACGTTCACGGAGAACGGATTCGCGAAGCAGGGTTTGATGATGCACGAGTGTCTTCGCTTGAAGAGCTCGCTGGTGCTTGCGATGTCCTCGTGACGGTGCTTCCCGGAGTTGAGGAGCTCGCCAGCGTGATGCGGTCAGCGTTGCCGGTGCTCCCGTCCGGTGCCCTGTGGATTGATCTCACGTCGGGGGATCCGCGCACAACGCGTGTTCTCGGTGCTGACGCGCATCGCTACGGCATCGACGTCGTGACCGCACCGATGGGTGGGTCGGTCCCGGAAGCGATCGCGGGTGAGCTGGTGTTCTTCGTGAGCGGGACCGATGCCGCCATTGAACGAGCCACACCCGTGCTCGGTCTCTTGGCGGCCGATGATGGGATCCGGTGGTGCGGCCGCCGCGCGGAGGATGGTCAGATCGTGAAGCTCCTCGCTAATGCCTTGTGGTTCGCTCACACTCTCGCGGGTTCCGAAGCGATGCTCGTTGGCAGTGCGCATGGATTGCCGACCGAGCACCTGCATCGCCTCCTTCGCGGGAGCGCCGGTGGAAGCCGATTTCTGGACCGTGACCTCGACCGACTGTTGGATGGGAACTACCTCAAGACGTTCGCTATCGACCGGGTTGCCGAGGAGCTCGACACCGTCGCGGCCATCGGCACTGTGGCCGGCGTCGCCATGCCTGTGCTCGACGCGTCAGCGGCACTCCACCGCGACGCAAGTGACCGATTCGGCCCTGCGCTTGGGGAACTCCTCGGTGCCCGGCTCATCGAGGAACAGTCGGGCCGGCAGCTGCGCAGGTAGAGCCTGGTTTGGGACACCTCCGTCGCGGGTTCTGCGCTCTCGGACCGGAGAACGCGTGGGCTGCACCGTTGCCGGAGCGTTGGTGCCCTGTTTGTGGGTCTAGTTCGCCGCGCCTGTTCGTCATACGATCGTCTTGCAACTGTGGCACATCAGGCCATGGACGCTTCCCTCGTGTCGCCGGCGTATTCGGGTTTCGGCGGCGGCACGAGTTCCTCATGTAGAAGCCGTCCCGCATTCTCGCTCTGCGGCTCGTCAACCATCGATCATCGCCCCGCTCTCACGTCGGGAGGTTCCGTTGAACACCGCACTCCGTGCACACCGTTCGCCACACGTGGAAACGTTCCGCTCTCTGCGGACGGGCGAACCGATCCGGGTGCCCTGCGACTGCTCCGTGGCCGCAGATCACAACACCAATCCAGGCCGGGCCCGACCCGGACCGCTTCCTAGAAAGAGACCTACACCGTGAACAAGCGCATCATCGCCGCGACAGCTGCAGCAGCTGCCGTCATCGTCGGCGTCGGCATCGCCGCGCAACCCGCAACCGCCGCAACCACGCAAGACACCACGGTGACCGCAGAGGTCGCCGCTGGCGATCTCTCGATCAGCGCCCCCACCGCGCTTGATCTCGGAGCGATCACTCCCGGCTCCGCCGGTACCGCGACGCTGTCCGGGATTCAGGTCACCGACGCCCGCGCAGGAACAGCTGGCTGGGTCGCATCCGCAACCGCAACCGACGTGACATCGGCAGCTCTCGGCACGACGATCAGCGCGAGCAACATCGCCGTGACCGCAGCGGACGCCGCGGTCACCGGCACCGCCACAGTCACCGCATCCACCACGGTCGGCGGTGCAGCCAACGCAGCCGTACAGACCGCGAGCGGGGTCTCCGGCAACAACACGGCAACATGGGACGAGACAATCAGCCTCACCGTTCCGGGCGACGCTCTCGCCGCGGGCGACTACGCCACCACCATCACCCACTCCGTGCTCTAGTGCGCACCGGTGCCCGCTGGGCGGTGAAAGCCTCCGCCATGACGATCCTGACCATCACCGGCCTCCTCGCCGCAGCGCCGGCCTTCGCCGCCCAGCAGGCCACCACCCCCACACCAGCAGCGGGACTTGGAATCCGGCTCCTGGACTTTCCCGCCGAGCAAGCAAGCGACCCGCGAGCACGGGAGTACATCGTGCAAACCGCCGAGCCCGGGACAACAATCACTCGGCGCCTGCAGATCACCAACACCACCGGGAAGACGCAGCGGGTACAGATCGCCGCGACGGCCGCATCCATCCGCCACGGCCGGTTCACTGCCAACGGCGCCACACAGAACGAGCTCGCCCGCTGGATCGTCCCCAGCACCGCCGTGGTCACCATCCCCAACGGCGACCACGCGACGATCACCACGACCACCAAGATCCCCACGACGGCCACCGCCGGAGAGCGCTACGCCGCAATATGGGCACAGATGCGATCCACAAACGCGAGTTCTCACGGACGCATCGCGGTCGTCAACCGTGTCGGCATCCGCGCCTACATCAACGTCGCAACGAGGAACAGCCCCCCGGACTTCACGATCAGCAAGCTGTCCGCGACCAGAACGGACGATGGCAAACCAACCCTGACCGCGGTGGTGAAGAACACCGGCAACACGGCCGTGGACATCACCGGACAGGCCACGCTGACCGACGGCCCGGGACACACGAGCGCCGGCCCCTTCATGACCAACGCCGCCACAACTCTCGCCCCAGCACAGAGCAGCCGGATCCGCATCCCAACCGCATCGGCGATCACCCGTGGCCCCTGGACGGCAACCATCACCCTCCGCAGCGGCAACCTCACCCGCAGCAACACCACCCGGATCACCTTCCCCGCCGAGACCACTCGGAACCAGGACGCGAGCTCACCAGTGCTCATCGCCCTCATCTCGGGTGTGGTTCTCCTCGCCGTCACCGGTGGTGTTGTCGTCATCCTCCGCCGCCGACACACCAGACGACACCCATGACGGGGGCCGATGAGCACGGCCGCGTCACCGACGCTACGGTCACGGCGTTCTACAACATGCAGGTCGGGCATGCACACCTCATGCAGCACTTCGCGGCGGCGCACGACCTCAACCCGGTCGATCTCCGAGCGCTGAAGTTCCTCGGTGCGATCGACGAAGTCCGCACGCCGAAGGCGCTCGCCACATTCCTCGCGAGAGGGAGTGGGGCAGTCACCGCGCTCCTCGACCGGCTCGCCCAACGAGGGCTCCTCGAGCGACTCGGGAACCCCGAGGACCGCCGGAGCGTGCGGATCGCACTCACCGCGAATGGCTTCGCCTTGGTTGATTCCCTTCGAGCGGCCTACCGCGACGCGTTGCAACAGTCCGCTCCAGCTGAGCACATCGACGTCTTCGTCCAGCTCACCAACCACGTCGCTTGGGTGTTCCGACAAACGAACGCTGGATAGGTTGTTGTTCACCGGTCCCCGCTGAAGGCTCGAACTCGCTCACGGCATCCGTGGTGCGCTCCTCGGTCGGCGACACATGTTGGACTCCCAGATGGGGAGAGGCACGCTCCCATAGTTTGATGTCGTGGTGAACCGGCGTCAGGAACACAAGGCGGAGACTCGCAAGGCGATCCTCGCTGCCGCCGCGACAGAGTTCGCAACGAGAGGCTACGGCGGGACGAGTATCGCGAGTATCGCTGCGGCGATGGGACGGCCGAAGTCGGCAGTGGGACACCATCAGTTCGCATCGAAGCAGGACATCGCCCTCGCGGTGACTGAGCAGCAGTACGACGAGTGGCGGCTGCTGTTACAGCACGCCGAACAGGTTCCGGCTGGGCTCGTGCGCCTCTTCAGCGTCATGCTGACCATCGTCCTCGATGCCGAAGCCAATCCGTTCGCTGCTGCGACGGTCCGGTTGCTGACTGATGCTGAAGCGGTGAACCTCACGCTTCCCCGATCGGTGTTCTCCTGGCGTACCTACGGAACCGCGCAGATCCAACTGACCCTCGATGATCTTCCTGGCATCGTGGTGAGTGCCGACGAAGTGATGGACCGGATCCTCATATCCACCCTTGGCGTATGGTCTGCTGGGGTCCACGGCATCAAAGAGGTCCCAACGACTCGCCGACTCATGACAGCTTGGGGAGACACGGTCGCCGGACTCGGACTTCCCAGCTCGGACGCGATGCTCGACGAGGTGACGCAAATCCCGCGGCCCAGCACAAACTGAACTGGGTTGCTCGGTCAACATGACGGCGAGTCGGCGCGGTACACCTTCGGAACGGTAAGCGCCTGACGGGCAGACGATTACGAGTTCGTCGTACCGGGGAGCCAGGCCCCAAGAGACCCCGTGAGCGGTGCGCCGTTAGCACCGCACCACTGCTGGTAGCGGATCCACCGCCGTGTGCTCGTTGCTATTCGCCGGTGGCGATCAGCGTTCCCGGGTGGCGTTCTCGAACAGGTCATCCAGGAGCGGCTCACCCACCGCATCGGCAGCGGATTGTCCCTGGCATCGCAGTTTCCGCAGCCGGCGGATCGTCATGATTCGGACCGGGTCCGCCGTGTCATCCATCTCGTAATGGCTCATACACCCGTCATACCGGGAGTCATTGGACGATGTCGCATCGGAATTCGTACGCGGCGACGGTGACCAGGCCATCCCAGGGGCTCAGCAGCAGTCCGATGCCGAGTAGTAGCCCGACGGCTGCAGCGGGGAGCGTGAGTCGGTGCGGTCTGCGTGTCCACATCCGTGTCATGACCTGCCACCGTACCCAGCTCAGAGGCAGCATGCCCGCGGAGCTAGCAGTGGCGGGATGTTAGGTGAGGGTGCAGGTGTAGGTGCCGAGACCGATCAGGCCGGTGCTGACGCCTTGGGCGCTGTTGGTGCTGAGAGCGGTCCAGTTGCCGAGAGCGGTTTGGGACTGGATGACGAAGGAGCTCAGGGATACGACGTTGCTGAGGGCGCCAGCGGTGATCGTGGTCTGGTAGCGGTCGGCGGTGTTTGGCCCGGTGGTGCTGGTGTTGCTAGGGGTGATGATGTTCGTCAGTTGTTGCAGCACCCCGTTGGAAGCGCTCCATTGCATGTTTGTCGCGGTCAGGTTCGGGATGCTGGTGGTGGTGTAGTGCCAGGTGATGGTGATGTTCCCGGCGGTGTTGCTGCAACTGTCGAAGGTTGGGGCAGGCAAAGCCGCGGCCGTGAGCGGGGAGGAAGCGGTCTCGTTGTCGGACCACTGGGCGACGCTGGGTTGTGGGGCGAGGACGGCGGATAGGGGCAGGCCCGCGAGTGCGAGGGTGACGCTGACTGCTCGGGCAGTTCGGTTCATGGCTGTTCTCGGCGGTGTGCGCGGCGTGCGGAAGCAGCGAGGGAAACACCGAGCGTGACACTCGCAGCGGCGAGGAGGGTTGCGAGTCCGATTCGGGTGCCGGTGTAGGCGAGTTGGCTGTCCGGAGGTGGGGCTAGGGCGGTGTTGGCCGGGTGTTCTGTGGCCGGCGGGTCATCGCCGGTTGCGGAGATCGTGATGGTGATTTCCGCGCTCTGACTGGTGGTGACCGGCGACCGGCTTGGTTGGAGCACCGACGCAAGGAGGTAGGTGCGGGCTGGAATGGTGCTGGTGTCGACGACGGAACCGGAATCGGTGGCGTCGGCGAGGACGGGGAGCGGGGTGGTGGTGAGGATCTGGTGTTCCGTGGCTCGGCAGGAGGCGCCTTGCCAGGGTGCAGTGCAGCTGGCGAGGGAGATCACCAGTGCGGTCGGTGATGCGTCGGCGAGTGCCCCGGTGGCGGTGACACGGCTGAGAAGCGTCGTCGTGCTGATCGGTTGGGTGGTGATCCCGATTACCCAGTGCGCGGGGACGCCGGGGGTGAGGCGGAACGTTGCCCGGGAGCCAGCCGAAGCGTTGCGGAACCGTCGTTGCGTGGGTTTGTTGTCACGACACGGTGTGTGATCGGGAGCTGCCCGGGACGGTCGACGGTGACGACTTGCCCCACCTGGGCCTGCGCGGCGGGGATCTGCTTGACAACGGCGAGGGATCCGGTCGGGATCGCGGGCGACATTGAACCGGTGCGGAACATGATCAACGTGATGTGGAAGCCGAATGCCAGGATGACCATGACGATGCAGATTGCGCCGCCGGCCGCGGCAACGTTCAGCAGCACGCCGCGCACCACATTCAGTGGACCGCGGCGGATGCGCGGGGGAGTGGGGTCTGTGCTGGTCATGTGGTTGGGGGTGTTCCGGTGACGATCCAGTTGGCGGTGGCGGTTGCCCCCTGCACCGAGTTCGGTGCTGTCAGGGGCAGTTGGACGATGAGGCAGTAGAACACTGGATTCCCCGGTGTTGTCCCGGATGCTGCAGGCAGTGTTCGCGTGTTCGCGGGAGTCGCCGCGGTGAGGCCGGATAGATACGTGGTTGCGTTCCCAGCGACCCACGTCCCGGAGCTGCTCGGGGTGGAGGTTGGTGTGCATCCGCTGGCGGTGTCGGCGTAGATCTTGTAGTTGAGGGTTGCCAGGAACGTGGTATCCCCGGACGTTGTCGGGGACGCAAGTGACACAGCTCCACCGAGAGAGCCAGGAGCCGTACGGACGGCAAAGGGCGCGGCGAGCGTCAGGCCCGGATACATGGCCGTCGCGTTGAACGTCAATGACGCTGGCGACCCGGCCGGATGGTCCGTGAACGTCGCCCCATCTGCCGAGGATTGCAGCCCGAACGTGCCGGCCGTGAACGTGCCGGTGCCGTATTCCTGGTCGGTCCACTGCGCGTCGGTTGCTGCTGCCGCGACACCGAGTACGAGGCCTAACGCCAGAAAACCGCGGACCAGCACGGCCGGGCGTCGCCGTCTCTTGGTGGAGCTGGGCATGGTCGGTGCCGACCTATTGTGATGCCGCCTGGAACTGCCAGGTCGCTGTCCCGGACTGCCCCGTTGCCAAGTCATCTCCGGTCGTCACCACCAGGCACAAGTACTGCGGGGCGCCCGGAGCGTCCGCGGTTGCCGCGCCCAGATCGAATGCTGTATCGGCAGGGACCGTCGTGATCGCGGTGCCCTCGGGGACCACTGCTGTGCCGCCTGTGACGGCTGCCGCATCACACGTGAACGCGTCAACCGCGTAGATGCCGTACGTCAGGTCATCAACCGTCCCGGTTGTTGCCCCCGCTGTCACCGTCACCGTTGCCGGCACGGTAGTGCCCGCTGCCAACTCGACCCCATAGGGCGAGTACGACACCATGTTCGGCGCGAGAGATGACGCGTTCAAGTCGAACGAGAGCTCACCGCCAGGGCTCGTGGCGTGGTCAGTGAACCCCTCCGCGGCGTCCACCTGACCGAGCAGCTGGAAATCACCGCTCGAGGTGAACGTGCCGTGCGCGAACTCATCGTCCTGCCAAGCGGCGAGCGTGACGACCGCTCCCACCCCCAGCACCAGGCCACCAGCCAACACCGCAAGAATCGTCTTCTTCTTGTTCCGCCGCCCTGAACGCGGCACCACAGCTTCAGACATATCCACATCCCCCGAACACATAGTGGAGACATGTTCATCTCCCGATACGCGGCACCCTACGCTCGCAACCCCTGATCGACAACGCTGTACGAGGCAGATACTGCCGACATGCGCCCAGTGGATGAACTCATGAACGAGGGGTCTGCCCCGGGTGCGGTTGACGTCTTGACGTGCCCTACGGTCTGGTTACCCGTTTCGCTCTGAAGTTCAGGCGGGGATGGGTGTCGTGGTGAAGCGTAGTTCGTGCTCGATGGGTGTGGTGTATCCGAGTTTCGAGTGCCGGCGTTGCCGGTTGTAGAAGATTTCGATGTATTCGAACATCGCGTTCGCGAGCTCGGTGCGGGTGCGCCATTTCTTCCGGTTCAACAGCTCGATCTGCATGCTCGACCAGAACGACTCCATCATGGAGTTGTCGTAGCAGTCGCCGATGGTGCCGAACGAGGGCATCAGGCCCGCGTCGCGGATCTTGCTGGTGAACGCCCAGGATGTGAACTGGACGCCGTGGTCGGCGTGCACGATGCCACCGGCTCTTGGTCGCCGTGCTTTGATGGCCATGTCGAGGGCGTTGACGACGAGGTGGGTGTCCTGGCTGGAGTCGATCGACCAGCCCACGATCTTCCGTGAGAAGGTGTCCATCACCGCGCAGCAGTAGACCTTCCCTTCCCGCGTCGGATGCTCGGTGATGTCGGTGACCCACAGCTCGTTCGGCGCGAGTCGGTGGAACTTCCGGTGCACGAGATCGTTGGCGGTCGCGACGCCGGAGAGCCGCTTCACCCTGCCGGGACCCGGCAGGCCGACGATCCCGGCCTGGGACATCAGCAGCGCGACGAGCCGCTCGCTCACCGTCACACTCATCCCGAGCGTCAGCTCGGCATGCACGCGCCGGGAACCGTAGGTCTGCCGGGACGCGGCGTGCACTTCCCGGATCAGACCGGTCAGCCACTGCCGTCGCATCTGCGTGGGCGAGAGCGGCCGGTTCCGGTACTTGTAGTAGCCGGGGCTACTCACGCCCAGGAGCCGGCAGCAGACTTTGGCCCGGTGACCGTCCTCGAGGAGACGGTCGATCACCGGGTGGATCCTTTTGGGCCGGGCCGGTCTTCCCCGAGCAGTTTCGATGCCTTCTTCAGAATCGCGACTTCCTCCTTGAGCTGCCGGATCCGCTTCTTCGCCTTTGCGAGCTCGATGCTCTCCGGTGTCGTGACGCCGGGCCGTTCCCCGCGGTCGATCTGGTCCTGACGAACCCAGTTATGGATGGCTGCTGCGCTCACGCCGAGCTCGACTGCTGCGGTCGTGATCGGTTTGCCGGCGCGGACGAGCGCGACGGCCCGTCGACGGAACTCCGGTGGAAACGGTCGTGGCATGGTTGGAGCCTCTCAAAACGGGCCCGATCCGCAGAGGATTGCGGGTAACCAAACCGTGGGGCACGTCAGAGTCAACCAAACCTGCAGCAGTCCCTCTTTCTCCGGGAAACGGGAGAGCCGGGTGCGTGTCCGGGCCGTCGGATCCCCCCTCAGCAGATGCTCCGACCTCCCCGGACACCACAGCTAACCGGTCATGTGCCTAGCTGGTGCAGCCAGAAGTCCACCGCGTGCGCGCGGGGGCGAGGGGAGATTGTGGTGGTGTCGCCGAGTTCGAGGACGTGTTCTGGGGATTCCTGCATGGTGGGCCAAGGCGAGCGGCTCCCGCCGTTGGGGTCTCCGGTCTTGATGAACGCGAGCCAGTAGCCGGTCATCTCTGCCTCTAGCCGACGATCGATTGCACCGTAGCTGGCCTTTCCGTCGGCACCGAGGTTGCCGTATGCGTACATCACCTCCGCGCCGTGGTAGACGCCGAAGCGCTCGAGTGAGGGTTCGGGCGGCGTCCGTGTGAAGAAGTAGGTGTAGACGTTCGAGTTCCCGGTCGCTGCCGCGGTCGTTCCCCACACGCGCATTGCGCTGGTCATCGATCGGTCGGTTTCGGCGCGCACGCGAGATTCGAGCACCTGATCCGGATCGTGGCCTGGGTAGAGCTGGAGGTAGGTGCCCGCATCCTCACCGTAGGTATCGCGGATCTCTGCCTTGTACGCATCAGGGTCGGAGTCCATCCCGGCGATCAGGTTCAGCGATGCCTCGTCGGCGTTGCTGCCCAGCAGTAGCGGCACGTCGTTCTGCTCGCCGGCTGCATAGATCTCGGCGGGGGTGGCGGGGAGCACTGCTCCATCGATGGTGGGCCACCAGTGCATCGTGAGCGACTTGGCAGCTGTTTGGATGCGCTCGGCGGGCATGGCGCGCATCTCGGCGAGGCTTGCGCCGCCGAGAGCTTTACTGAGCGCGGTGGCAGCATCGCGGGCGTTCTCCATGGTGTCGTAGAGATCGCCAGCGTCTCGATCGCCGGCCGTCCCGAGGCAGCCCCCGCTCTCGCCGATGATGCCGTGCACGAGCCCCGCCGCGAGCGGTGATGCCCCCAGGATGCAGGCGCTCCCCGATCCCGCCGATTGGCCGGCGACTGTGACCCGGTCGGGATCACCGCCAAAAGCGGCGATGTTGTCCTGCAACCACTGCAGCGCAGCGATCTGATCACGGAGGCCTTGGTTGCCGACCGTGTCTTCCAGCTCGTCGTCAGCGAGGAAGCCGAACACGCCGAGGCGGTAGTTGATGGTGACGATGATGGCTTCGCCACGTGCGGCCAGAGCGGTGCCGTCGTAGGCTGGCAACGCCCCCGACCCGCTTGTGAACGCGCCGCCGTGCACGTAGACGAGCACGGGAAACTTCTGTGCAGGAGGCAGTGAGCTGCTCCGCCAGATGTTGAGTCGCAGCGCGTCCTCGTCCGTGGGATAGGGGTTGAGCAAGGTGTGCTCGAGCGGCATATCCAGTAGGCGGGTCGCCGCACGGGTGGCGAAGCTCGACTCGGACTGGACGGCAGCAGGACCGAAGTCATCCGCGACCAGCGTCGCGTCCCGCTGTAACGCAGGGTGGGGTGCTGCCCAGCGCAGATCGCCGACAGGTGGCGCCGCGTAGGGGATGCCAGCGAATACGTCGACCGTCTTGCTCTCGTCGCGAATGCCGACCACGTCGCCCTGCTCGGTCCGCACGGCCGCAGTGTGCGCACCGTCAATTGTTCGCGTTGTCAGCGGTGGGCCGGCGGCGATCGCGACCCCTCCGATGAGGCAGGCGGAAAGGATCCACGCTGGAACCTGTACGAACCACCGTCGGCGGCCCCACACCTGCGCTACCGCCCCAAGTGTTGCCGCGGTGGCACCGACGATGAGCCACGCCCACCAGCGCCCTTGATTGAGCCAGACGAGCACTCCGCCGGATGCAGCTACGAGCACGAGCGGAACCCAGCACCGTGCTCGCCGCCACCGTGCTCGCTGCCAACCTGCTCGCTGCGTCGCCATGGCCACCCGCCTCCTTCATGCAGTTCGATGCGATGTGTATTAAAATCGAAGGATCCTGGGAATGAGCTGCATAGACCCCTTCGGCCCTACATTTGGAGGATGAGCAATGTCCAGCAGCGGCCGTTGCGTCGTCGTTTCGAGACGCGGCGACGGCTCCTCTCGGCCGCCGCCGAGCTCTTCGACGAGCAAGGCACAATTCGCCAGAGCGTCGAGACCATCTGCACGCGTGCTGGCTACACGCGTGGTGCGTTTTATTCGAACTTCGGCAGCGTCGACGACCTCTACCTCGCCCTGCACCACGAGCAGGCCGCGGGCGTCTGGGAGCGGCTGCTGATCGCCCTCGACAGCCAGATCGACAATGCAACCCGCGGGGACGCCCTCGAAGACGGGGTGGAGCGGCTCCTCGAGGCGCTGCCGCCTGAGCGCAAGTGGTACGCCCTCCGGGCGGTGCTCCTCGCACGAGCTTCCGCGGATTCCGCTTTCGCGCAGAGCCTGCAACTCGACGAGAACCCCTTTGTCGCTGAGCTAGGTGGGCGCTTCGAGGACTTGGTAGCCGCCTACGGTCGCAAGCCGATCGTCGACGTCGCCCTTTTCGCGAAAGCGATTGTCGCCGCGCATACCGGAGCCGTCAGTGAGGCGGCGATCGATGGCCAAGCCTCACGAACACAGCTCGTGGTCGTCACTGGCATCATCCGAGGACTCACCGTGGAGGTTGGAACGACCTGAGCAAGCGGGGCGTGAAGCGACGGCGGTTCGGGGCGTACAACACCTAGGGCGTGTCTTGCGTCGGGGATGCTTGTGGGGTGTCTCGGTTTCAGTTGCATACGGATGCGCAGTGGGCGTTGATCGCTGAGCTGCCGCTTGGTCGGACGGATCGGAAGGGTCGGCCTTTCTCGGACGCGCGGAGCATGGTCGAGGGCATCATCTTCCGGTATCGGACCGGGATCGCGAGGCCGGACCTACCCGAGGTGTTCGCTCCGTGGCAGACGGTGTGGGCGTGGCATCGCCAGCTCGCGGGCGATAGCACCTCGAATGGTCCCCTCGCCGACGTGGACCCATTTCGGTTGTTCAGCTGCTGGGTGTTCGCATGAGGAACAGGGTCAGGGTCCCGCCGATGCAGGCGACGAGGATGAGGATCCAGGCGGCGATGGTGACCAGGCCATCCCAGGGGCTCAGGAGTAATCCGATGCCGAGCAGCAGGCAGGCGGCAGCGGCGGGAAGCACGAGTCGATGCGGCCGCCGTGTCCACATACGTCCCATGATGGCCATGCTACTCAGCCGTGTCCAACGGAAGACGCGTTAGCCCCGGCTGGTGGAGTTCCTTGCGGGTACGGGGTCAGGGTCGGTGCTTCCCGCTGCCGAGGGGTCCCGCGGACGCGGCGGTGTCCGGGGTGGGGATGGTGATGGTGCGGGCGATGACGTCGCGGGCGGTGTCGGCGATTCGGGCTTGGTGTGTGCGGGCGTAGGAGCGCAGCAGGGTGAACGCGGTGTCCATGTCGACCTGGTGGGTGTGAGCGAGGAATCCTTTGGCTTGCTCGATCGCGACGCGGCTGTTGAGTGCGTGCTGGAGCTGCGTCTCGACGAGGTTCGCGTGTTCGGTGGTGCGTTGTTGCAGGATGCTGATCGTTGCGACGTCGGTGAGTGCCCGTGCCGCGATCGCGTCGTCTTCGTTGAGTGCGCCGGGTGTCTCGCGGAACAGGTTCATCGATCCGAGGACGGTGTCGCGCAGCCGCAGCGGGATGGAGTGCACGGAGGTGTAGCCGGCTTCCTGCGACGCTGCCGCGAACTGTGGCCACCGTCGACGCATCTCGTCGGCGTCCTGCACGGACACCGGTGACCCCGTCGTGAACGCCTCCACACACGGCCCCTCCCCGGCTTCGAGCTGCAGCAACCCGACGAGCGCGCTGCGCTCACTGGTGGAGACCACCACTTCCAGGTCCTGCGACTGGTTGACGAGCAAGATCCCGGCCGCAGTCGCGTCGAACAGCTCGGCTGCGTTGTCGACGAGGGACTGCAACAGTTCGACGATGTCGTAGTCGGCGACGAGTGTGTCGGTGAGGGTGACGAACGTTTCGACGAGTTGCTGTTCTCGGGTTCTGACCATGGCTGCTTCCTTCCTCAGAAGCCGGAGCCGTCGCGGTCGGTGAAGTCGACCGTGCGGTGGATCACGTCGTTTGCGAGGTCACGGACGGTGCGGCCGGCGGTGTACGCGGACGCGCGGAGGAGCAGCAGGGCGTCGTTCACGTCCGCGCCGGTCTGCGCGGCGACCATGCCCGAGGCCTGGTAGATCTCGCGCCGGGAGTAACGGCTGACATCGTGGGCGCCGGCACCGGTGTCTTCGCGGCGGGCGAGAGCACGATGCAGCACCTGCCGGCTGACGGCTTCAGTGAGCGCGGCCGCATCTGCGACGACGTCTCCGGCAAGGGCAGTAGCGGCTCGGTTGTACAGGTCAACAGTGCCGATGTTGAGCGTGCCGACATGCATCGGGAACGCGAACACCGCGCCGAGGTGAATGACCTGGAGCGCCATCAACGTGACCGGCCAATGCTCCGACGTCGATGCCTGCAGATCCGGCTCGAGCACCGGCAGCCGAGACCGCATCGCGTCCCAGGACGGACCTTCCCCCAGGTCGAACTGGATCTCATCCAACCGGACTGCCGTCGAGTCGCTCGCACACACGGTCTCAGGCCCGAAGGGCTCACCAAGCGTCGAGATAGCAACGCCGGTCACCGGCAACGCCGACAGGAACGGTGCGCACAGGTCATCCTGATCGCCGGCGCCGTACAGCGCAGCGACCGCGTCGATGAACCCCTCGTCGCTCATCGCCCGAACCCGCAGCCGCAGGTCGCGCTCCAACCGGACGGTGACACAGCCATCACGAACCTCCCCTGCTCAGAGCTCAGTGCTAGGTCCGGGCAAACGACTCAATACGCACGCTATCTCGGACGTCAGCCCTGGGGACCGAAGCGCCGCCGTCCGAGCTCAAGTTGTCTCGGTAACCGATCCCTGACCGGGCGGCGTGGTGCGAGAGCATGAGTTATGACCTACTCGCCGGTGACGAACAGTCTGTGAGCAGCTTCGTCTGGTGTCGTCGTTCTCGCCGCGCTCCGTGTCGTGATCTCGTTCCGGTAGCCGATCGATCACCGGGCGCCCAGCACGGTGGCGAGCTAACTCGTTGTCTCGAGCGCCTGCCTTTGGTCGCCGCAGGGAGAGATCCTGCGGAGGTGTTCCGAGCATTTTCCGAGCGAGTTTTTGGCACTCTCAAGGGTCGAGTGCTAGAACGTTGGCAGTTGAGTCGAGGGGACTCAACAGCAGACACGAAGGAGTTGATTTCCATGACGATGAACCTCGACCCGTTCCGCGAGCTCGACCGTCTCGCTGGTGCCCTCCTCGGGTCCACGGGGCCGCGCTCGATGCCGTTGGACCTGTACCGCACGGGGGACCACTACGTCCTCGACGTCGACCTGCCCGGCATCGACCCGGGCTCTGTCGACATCGACGTGGACGGTTCTGTCCTGACCATCCGTGCAGAGCGCACCCTCGGCGCACCGGAGGGGTCGCAGTGGCTCACGAGGGAGCGGCAGCCGGGCACCTACGTCCGCCAGCTCACCCTCGGTGACGGGCTGGATTCCGAGCGCATCGAGGCCGGCTACGACAATGGTGTGCTGAGCGTCACCATCCCGGTGAAGGAGTCTGCGAAGCCGCGCAAGGTCGCGGTGACCACGGGTGGCGGTCGCGAGCAGCTCGCCGTCGGCACCGGGGAGTAGGAGCCGCAGCGGTGTTCGACATGGTCAACGCCTTCGCAGCGATGGCCACGGTGACGATCGCGCTCACGCTGTCCAGCCTCGCCCGGCGCACGGCGGCGCTGCTCGGCGCGACCGGGAGCCTTACGGGGAACTTCCTGCTGTGGCTCGCTGCTCCCTCGCTCTGGGAGTGTTCGCCCGTCCTGCCCTGGGTCGCGGCGGTCGTCGGCACCGTTCTGCTCATCGCGGGCTGGAGCGCCGTCCGTGCCTACTGGAACCTGTTCAACCCGCCGCGCGCGGATGACACGGATACCGGGACGGTGATGATGGTCGGTGCGGCTGGCCATCGCCTCGGGTGATCGGCAGCAGATGGACGGGGCCCGGTGCACGTCGTGCACCGGGCCCCGTCCGTCTGCGGTGGTCGCCACTCCTTGTTGCGTTCGAGGTTGATGAAGTCGACCGGGATGCTGCCACGGCCGCCCGTGTCGAGGGCGTCCATCGCGGCGAGGTCGTCCACGGTGAGCTGGAACGGTGCCGGCGGCCCGCGGCATGGGACAGAGTGGGCGCATGGACGAAGCGCGAGCGGCAACGAGCTTGGGGCGGATCGGGGTTGTCGGTGTCGGGCGAATGGGTGCGCCGATCGCACGTGCATTGCAGCGCTCGTTTTCGATCGCGGTCCACGACATCGATCGCGGCCGGATGCGCGCGTTCGATGGCAACGGCGTCGAGTGGGCCGACTCTATCGAGGACCTGGCGGTCTCGTGCGAGGTCCTCGTCACCGTGCTTCCAGGCCCTCGAGAACTCAACGACGTCGCCCGTTTGGCGCTTCCATCGCTCGCGCCGGGGTCGTTGTGGATCGACTGCACCTCCGGGTCGCCGGAGACGACGCTGTCGCTCGCGCAGGAGGCGGCCGTTTGGGGCGTGCAGGTGGTGAATGCGCCGATGGGCGGCTCGCCTGCGGAAGCAGCAGCTGCGGAGTTGGGGTTCTTCGTCAGTGGCACCGGCGCCGCGGTCGAGCGAGCACTCCCGATCTTGGCGCGCCTTGCCGCTCCCAATGGGATTTGCCGTGTTGGCGATCGCGTCGAGGACGGCCAGATCGTGAAGCTCCTCGCTAACGCATTGTGGTTCGCGAACGCCGCCGCCGCATCCGAGGCGATGCTGATCGGCACCAAGCTGGGGCTCCCGACCGAGCACCTGCATCGGCTGCTGCGCGGCAGTGCCGGCTCGAGCCAGTTCCTCGAACACGACGCCGGCCGGCTCTTGGACGGGGACTACCTCACCACCTTCGGGATCGACCGTGTCGTCGAGGAACTCGACATCGTCGCGTCCCTCCGGGCGGATAGTGGTGTCGACAGCCCGGTGCTCGATGCCTCAGCGGTGCTTCACCGGGAAGCGCTGGACCGGTACGGTGACCGGCTCGGCGAGCTCCTTGCCGTGCGGCTGCTCGAAGAGCGCGCGGACCAGCAGCTCCGCCGGTGACGAGCACAGGCGCACCGGATTACCGTCGCGACTGCGCGGCCTCGATACGTGTTGCGGACTGCCGGCCGTGCCGGAGGGTCTCTCGGGGCTGTTCCCCGAATCGTTCGCTGTATGCGGCGGCGAAACGGCCAAGGTGCCGGAACCCACACGCCACCGCCACGCTTGTCACCGTCGCGTCCGCGTCCGCCCCGGCGAGTGCGTCGCGTGCGAGGTCGAGTCGGGCCGCGCGGACGTACTCCGTGGGGGTCTGATCGAGTTGTTCTTGGAACGCTTGCTGCAAGGTACGAAGGCTGATCTCGGCCGCTGCAGCGAGTTCCGCCGGCGCAACCGGCGCCGGCAACTGTCGCCGAATCAAGGAGTCAGCGGTCGCGACATGACCGAACAGTCCGGAAGGGGCGGCAGTGGTGTCGGCCGTCAGCACCGACAGCACCTGGTTGGCGATGGTGTTGTGGAGGCGGATCCTCGCGGGGACGCTGATACTCGGACCGCCGATCACGTGACCGGCGTCGCGGATCAGCGCGAGCAGTGACCGGCAGTCCTCCTCGGTTCGTGGCTGCGACAACATCACCCGATCCGGCCGTGCACCACGTGCGGAGGTGCCGGCGGCCTGCAACAGCTGGTCGGAGATTTGCAGTAACGCCAGCCGCGTTCCGGTGACGACGTAGGAGTACCGGGTTCCCGCACGCAGCAGAACAGGGACCTCAGGAGACGCCGTGAACACCTCACCGTCATCAGCGGTGAACGTGACGTCACCGTCCCCAACGGCGACAAGGAGGTGGTGTGTTGGCTGCTCCAGGCTCCCCGCCCGGCCGGCATCACACAACACCCGTGTGATCGACACGTCATCGTCCCCAGCACGTCGCAGCTCAAGCCGATGCGTGCCACCATCCGGTACCCGCCCGAACACGGTTGCGAGTCGAGCCTCGAACTCGTCAACACGACCCGACATCGCTTCCCGATGCTCCTCCACCGCCATACCCTCCACAATGCCAAAGGTTTCGGGCGATCATCCGGACTGCGCAGTTCAGTTCTGTCACGCGGGCTTGCTCCCGTCCGCGACCACCGTGGCGCGAGAGGCGCGGTGTCTGTGTTCAGCGCGCGGCCGACGGGATATGCTCAGAACTTCAGCGGCCCCGGACTTCGGCCTTCCATCCGCAGTCCGTCGAACCTTCCCCGGCCCCTGCTGCAAGCGAAGAGCCCAACGTGCAATACGTCTTCCACGACACTCAGATGATGCTCACCAGCGACGCGGCAGCGCGAGCGCTGCTGGCGTACTTCGCATCCTTGGAGCTGGCGTGGTGCGCCGACGAAGTCGAGCTGCCAGCGGTCGACGAGGACGGCGCCCTCATGTGGGAGCGACTCTTCGTCGGGCCGGCTACCCGGCTCCGGTCGATGCGAGCAGACGACGACCTGCTCGAAAGCCCGGACGCGTCGTTCGTTGCCGACCTGAGCCGCCGAACACGCGCACTCCACACACGGTAAGCACCGAGCCGAGCCGAGCGAAGCCGTTGCGGCCTATCCGACGGCTTCCGGAGACACGTCCCGGAAGAAGTTTTCGTCATCGATCGCGAAGTTCGTGGTCCCGGCACGCTTCCACTGCTTCCGGGCCCGCGCGATCGTTCGGATGCGAGCCGGTTCGGCAGCAGGATCGGTCTCGTACAAGCTCATGTCATCTCCCATCAACGTAGTAGCGAGGATCGGGTTCGACCGTATCCAGGGCCCCAGCAGCTGTCCGAGAACTGCGCTCAGAGGCCCAACGCCCGCCTTCGGTGTTGCTTCAGCTGGAGACAGATGCGCACAATGAGGCATGCGGTGGAGTGCGGGCTACATGCCGGGCGATGACGCCGAACCAGCGGTTGCTGGTGTGGAAGCAGCCTCAGCGATCGAGGCGGTGACCCGACTGCGGGACGTAGTCGGCACCCACACCGACGTGCTCTACATCGTCCCCGACCCCATCATCGGGATGCCACAGGACGCAACGTATGAGACATTCCTCCACGACCCTGACACTCCCTCACCGATCTGACGCTCAACCAGCACAGCGTGACCCCGATGAGCGCCATGAGCAGTGAGATGACCAGCGACCAACAGTGCAGCCACCCTCGCTCTGTCCTGCCTGAACACTGCGCTTCGCCCGTGCGGGCGCTCAGCGTCGTCGGTCACAGTGCCGGTTGAGCGCCAGACTGCCACCGTGCGAACGCGTCAAGCTGCGCCTGCGCACTTTCGAAACTGGTGTGGCTCCCGATCAGGTCACCCTCCGCGAGCTGAACGGCGTACCCGGCGGCATACGCCGACGTGCGCCGCACGTTCCCAACGTGCTGAAGTCCGGCATGCGCTTCCCATGTGTCCGCATCGAGGACGCTCCAACGCAGATCCGCGTCACTCATGGATGGGCCGCCATCGTGCGAGTAGCGGTTTGCTGCTGAGGGTCATGTCTGTCTCCGGCCGGCATCGGACAATGCGATCGTTCCGGCGGCCAGGGGCATCGGTCACCTGCCGCCCACGATAGGCCGTCCGTGGCGCGGCCGCACCGTCTTAATGCACCCGGACCGAGGCGCCGAGGCATCGAGGCTGTGGAAGCCGCCCTCCCGATCCGCTCGTGCGCGTGGAATGTCCCTACTACGCCTACCAGGTCTCCTACGACGCCTACGGCGCCGAGACTGTCACTGCGGGCAAGACCCCCGCCAGGTCGAGACGCCGGCGTGAGACACATTTTCGCGTTGACGATGCCAGCAGTTGGGCGGGGTTGGTCTGTCTCGGTAAGTCGTCTCGACCTGGCGGGGGTCCTGCCGCGTGATCATGGCAATTTGTGAGACGCGATGTGCTGCAGGGGCTTGAGGGAAGCTGCCGCCGAACGCGCGCTGTTGCTCTCTCCCTGGGAACGGCGAGGGGCCCGTAAGAGGATCGGCTACCGGCCGGGCATGCCCCGAGCCGGCGGCGTTCCGATTCAAGCATCGCTCAGCGGGTGCGTGGTGGGTGCTGCCGAATGCACCCACCACTCGCTGGTCACCCTGCGATCTGGTCGAGTTCGGCGAGGTCGTCGCTGGACAGGGTGAGCCCGGCACCGGCGATGTTTTCTCGCAGGTGTGCTGCGGAGGATGTGCCGGGGATCAGCAGGATGTTTGGTGAGCGGTGCAGGAGCCACGCCAGCGCGACCGACATCGGTGTCGCGTCAAGCCGTCCTGCGACGGCCGAGAGTACGCCGGATTGAAGCGGGGTGAATCCCCCGAGGGGGAAGAACGGGATGTAGGCCACCCCCTCGTTGGCGAGTCGCTCGATGAGTGCGTCGTCCCACCGGTTGGCGAGGTTGTACATGTTCTGTACTGACACGATCGGCGCGATCGACTGCGCTTGTGCAACCTGCTCGGCGGTGGCGTTGCTGACGCCGAGGTGTCGGATGAGTCCCTGCTGTTGCAGGTCGACGAGCGTTTCGAATGCTTCGTCGATCCGTTCAGGGACCGGACCGTTCGCGTCGCCCAGGCGCAAGTGGACCAGATCGAGGACGTCGACGCCGAGTGTGTCGAGGTTGTCGTCGATCTGCGCCCGGAGGTCATCGGGTTTGCGTGCAGCAGGCCAACCGCCCTGCGCGTCCCGACGTCCGCCGGCCTTCGTCGCGATGAACAGTCCCGGGGCGTACGGGTGCAGGGCCTCGTGGATGAGTTCGTTGACGACGCGGGGCCCGTAGGTTTCGGCGGTGTCGATGTGGGTGATGCCGCGCGCCACTGCCTCGCGGAGGACGGCGATCGCGGCATCGTGGTCTCTCGGCGGGCCGACGACCCAGGGGCCGGCGAGCTGCATCCCGCCGTACCCGAAACGCGAGACGGTGCGGTCGCCGAGGGTCCAGGTGCCGCCGGGCAGTTCGGTGGTGGTGCTCATGGTGTGCCTTCCAGTGCTTGCGGATCAACGTGCCGTGCTCCACCCTGGACGCGGGGATTCCCATTCGGAAGTAGTTACCCAGAAGTGCGTTGATACCCAGGAGGAAAGCTTGGCGACTATCACGGCGGCGGAGAAGAAGGCAGCAGCGAAGGTGCAGTACAACGCGTTCCTCGCCGCATGCCCGAGCCAGCAGTTGCTCGCGCAGGTGTCCGGCAAGTGGGTGACTCTGGTGTTGTCGGCTCTGGGGAGTGGGCCGGACTGCGACGGCGAACCACGTCCCATGCGGTACTCCGAACTGGCGAGGGTCCTGGCGGGTGTGAGTCCGAAGATGCTGTCGCAGACGCTGAAGTCGCTCGAACGTGACGGCCTGGTCGACCGGACAGCAACCGCGACTGTCCCCGTATCCGTGACGTACGAACTCACCGCCCTCGGGATCTCCCTGCACCAGACGGTCCGGCAGCTCAAGACATGGTCCGAAACCCACCGCGATGACGTCTCAGCACATCAAGCGCGGTTCGACGCCGCCCGATAGTCGGTCGTTCACCGCTACACGCCAACTGTCGCCCTCAGAGCGCTCCGTTGTCTTCTGCTGTCTGACCAGGGGGTTCCCGTATGCCTGTCCCGCAAAAAAGCCCGGTGAAGGCACGGCGGATTCTGATGGTCGACGCAACAGTTGGTCGATTTGGGGCTGGTTTCGGGGTAGCTGGAGGGCTGTGTTGCGGCGCTTCTCGGCGTTGAATCGTTGGGTTGGAGTGTCGTAGTCGAGGCGCTTTCGCGGGCGGTTGTTGAGATCGTTCATGACGGTGGTGACGTGGCTGGGGCTGTGGATGGCGAGGTTGGTGCCCTTGGGGAAGTACTGCCGGAGGAGCCCGTTGAAGTTCTCGTTCGCGCCGCGCTGCCATGGGCTGGAACGGTCGGCGAAGAACACGGGGACGCCGGTCGTGGCGGTGAGCTGTTCGTGGGCGGCCATCTCGACGCCCTGATCCCAGGTCAGCGACCGTTTAGGTGGTTGGGGATCGCGGCGAACGCTTCCGTGATCGCAGCGTTGACGCTGCGCGCGGTGTGATCGTTCGGGAGGTTCAGGACGATGCCGTAGTGGGTGGTGCGTTCACGGAGGGTGGCCATCGCGGACACGGAACCGACACCGACGATGAGGTCGCCTTCCCAGTGGCCGGCGGTCTGCTTGTCGGCTGCGTCGGCGGGACGCTCGGTGATGCTGGCCATGTTCCGGATCCGGGATCCTCGACCGATGGGGTTGTTCCACCTGGTGCGTCGGACTCGACGTCCGGTGCGGAGTTTGCCCGTGTAGCGCTTGTGCAGGCCAGCATCTTCCCGGAGGAGCAGGGCTCGGTAGATGGTCTCGTGGCAGATGCGCATGGCCGGGTTGGTGGGGTAGGTCTTTCGTAGCCAGTCGCTGATCTCTTCCGGTGACCAGAACCGGTTCAGCTTCCGCTGCACCAGCCGCCGAAGCGCGGCATCGGCGACGAGGCGGTGCGGTTTCGGACGAGCGCGTTGGCGCCTGGCGTCATCGTCAGCAAGATGCGGCAAGTAGTCCCCGCTTCCCGTCCGGTGCCGTCGGAGCTCGCGACTGATCGTCGAGGGGTGCCGGCCCAGACGGACGCTGATCTGGCGTATCGAGAGTCCCAGTCGGCGCAGGTCGGCGATCTCGAGCCGTTACCGCAGCGCCAAGTAACGTCCCGACGACGCCGGCTCGATAGGGCTCGCTGGCGGGATGCGGTAGCCGGCTCGTTGGCGAATCAGGGTGCCGGAGCGTCGAGACATGCCAAGCAGTCTGCAGGCGTCGGTGTTGCTCATGCCCTGCCGCATCAGCTGCCAGTACTCGTCCTCAACGTCGCGGGCCTTTCGCCCTCGCCGCGTCGTCGTCAGTGACAGCTCAGCAACGCGCGCCGACGCTGCCAACGCCTTGCGCAGCGCCGCCGCGGCGGCGCTCTGGTCGCGGCGGAGTCTGCTCTGCCGTTCCCGTTCGAGCAGGTCAGCGCGCTTCCCGCTCAGCCGAAGCGTGACGGCGACAGACGCGACGGAGCTTCCCTCCCGGAGCTCGTCGAATCGGCGTCGGACGAGCCGGTAGCCGGTCGCGCGGCCCAGCCCGGCTCCGGCCGCGGCAGCTTCGACAGATGCACCCGCGTGAAACGCCGACCAGAACCGCTCCTCGACGCTCAGCTCGACGCGCAGATGATGCCTGCCGTCGAGGTTCAGACGCGCTTCCCACGAGGCCACGCGACTGCTCGTCACACCGACGACGGTCAACGCTGCTGCAGGGTCAGAACCGGAACGGCGCAGCTGCAGATACCGCTCGCGAAGGAACCGGTACCCGGTCTCCTTGCCGACGCCAGCGATTCGGGCGGAAGGTTTGAGACCGCGCCCCTCCCGGATCAGGGCGAGGAACCGGACAGCTTGCGGAGACGACAGGGACAAGTACAAGGGCAACACCTCGGAGGAAGGTGTTGCGTCGATCAAGTGAATCCGGGGGGGCGCCAAACGCTACACGGTTTCGCGCTTCCCCTCGGGGTGCTCAGCAGTGGGCGTCGCGGGGGAGAGTGCGGTGGAGGTAGCGAGCATCCGATAGAGCGTCGTGCGGTCGACGCTGAGCTGACGGGCGACAGTGGTCTTGGGGACACCGGTGCTGATGAGTCGGCGTGCTTCGGTGATTTGGCCGTCGGTGAGTTTTCGCGAGCGGCCCTTGTACTTGCCGGCGGCCTTGGCGATACGAATCCCTTCGCGTTGGCGTTCGCGGATGAGGGTGCGTTCGAACTCGGCGAAGGCGCCGAGGGTTGAGCATGAGCCGGCCGATGGCGTCGTCGGTGTCGCGGCTGTAGGTCTGCTGCTCTTTGACGAACTCGACCGATGCGCCCTTGGCGGTGATCTCGTCGACGATGTTCCGCAGGTCACCGAGGGAGCGGGCGAGCCGGTCCATCGATGCGAATCGGACGGGGTCGCCGTCGCGGACGTATCCGATGCAGTCGAGCAGCGCGGTTCGGTCGGTGCGGGAGCCGCCGGAGATCTTCTCTTCGAACAGTCGGTCGACGTCGCCGATGGCCTAGAGCTGTCGGTCGAGGTTCTGATCGATTGAGCTCACCCGAACGTAGGCGACGGTCTGCGTCTTGCGTTGCACCACTCCTAGACCCTCGCACACTCCTGTGGCAAAAGAGCGGAACGGCACCCTAGAACTACGCGAAACGAACAGCAGCGTGGCCGTAGCGCTGGGGTATACCCCAGAGAGGCAGCGATCACGCTGACAGTACCGCCGTATCCGATCTCGGCGACCTAGAGAGGGATGCGTGCTTCTGCCGCTCGTTGCTAGTTGCGCGGCTGGTCGTTGGACGGCTTCGGAGGAACGTAAACCCCGGAGGGTGTCTGTGGGGCCCGGGTGGGCGCCGGGCGGTTGCCTGTGGGAGCGGCGCCCCTGGTGATGGCACCCTCGGTGACGTGATCGTGATTCGGCTGTCGGTCGTTCATGCGGATTCGTCCTCACTGTTGGGGTAGAGCCATTCAACTATCGCCCCGTCGGGGATGCTGAGCCAGACACCCGCCGTGTTCTCCAGACGTTCGCCAATGGTGCCGCTCTCGTCGACGGCGAACTGCTCTTGAATGTAGATGTCGCGAGAGTGCGGGTAGGTCGACACGAAGCTCTCACCACTGACCCAGCCAGCGACACGTTCACCGCTGGGCAAGAGCACTTTCACCCAAACGTCCGTCTTGCGAGGCGCCGCCTTGTCCCAAGCTGTTGGCGTGCTCTCGTGCGCGGTTCGACGCCGAGGAAACCGGATCCAAGACGGCCACCAGTGCCACCGCAACGGGCGCCAGGCCACATCCGCGTGCCATCCGAGCGCTAGGGCCGCTGGAATGATGACGCCGAGTAGCGTGGCCAAGAACCCCGCTTGAGCAGGGTGAGCAGCGAGTTCAGGCCTAGGGTTCGCGAGGAAGGGCACGAGCAGCTTCCCGAAGAGCCACAGATAGACAGCATCGAGGACGACGCTCACCAAGAGCGCGTCGAGGATTCTCGTCGAGGCCGTCTGATCGGACCATTTGAAGCCGCGGAGCCAGGATCGCACTCCGGCGAACACGACGCCCGGAATCACCAGGGCGACCAAGGCCACAACGCCAAACATGGACTCAGGTAGCGTCACTCGCATCTCCTTCTGAGCAGTCCTGCTCGTCGAGCATAGGCCTCCGATGTCGGGTCTTGTCGGTAGACTCGTGATCAAACCCACCTCGGAGCAAAGGAGCCCCAAATGACCAGTACGAAGACCGTATTTGTAGCGTTCGCGATCGAGGACGAGCGCCAGCGTGACTTCCTCAAGGGGCAGTCGCTGTCCCCTCGAGCCCCTTACGAGTTCATTGACATGTCAGTCAAGGAGGCTTACGACTCCGACTGGCAGAGCAAGGTGCGGACGCGCATCCGTCGCTCGGATGGTGTGATCGTTCTTGTGAGCAAGAACTCCGCTGCTTCGACAGGGCAGAAGTGGGAAATCGCCTGCGCCAAGGAGGAAGGTAAGCCGATTCTGGGCATCTGGGCGTACACGGATGACCGGGCGACGATTGCGGGCGTCTCCACCAAGACTTGGAGCGACAAGAATATCAGCGACTTCATCGATTCGCTCTGATGGGCATGCGGAAGGCTCTAGTCGTTGGAGTCGATCACTACGAGCATCTACAGAGCCTTCGCGGATGCGTCAACGACGCGCATGACGTTGAAGGCGTTCTCGAGCATCACGCTGATGGCACGAAGAACTTCACAAACCCTCGGCTCATAACGGCCACTAACGCAGAGACGGCGATCAGTCGAGGGGATCTGAAGGATGCGGTCCGTCAACTCTTCGAGGACGACGCAGAAATCGCGCTCTTCTACTTTTCAGGCCACGGTTTCCTTGAGGACACAGGTGGATATCTCTGCACCAGCGACGCCGCATCCGGTGACGACGGCGTGGCTCTCGCGGACGTGGTGACCTTCGCAAGCAGGTCTCCGGCGACCAACAAGGTGATCGTCCTCGACAGCTGCCACAGTGGGGCGGCGGCGGCGAACACCGCAGCAGCCGGGCAAGCGCAGATTCACAATGGCGTCACGATCCTGGCTGCATCAACCGCGGAGCAGTACGCAATGGAGTTGGGCGGGTCCGGTGTGTTCACAGGCCTCCTCATCGACGCTCTGAACGGTGCGGCAGCGAACCTGGTTGGGGACATCACCCCAGGAAGTGTTTACGCGCACATCGATCAATCTCTAGGCCCCTGGCAACAACGACCGGTCTTCAAGACAAATGTAAAAACCTTCGTTTCATTGAGGAAGGCGACGCCACCGATCTCCCTCGGCGAGCTTCACCGTCTGGTCGAGATATTCCCGGAGCCGGATTACCAGCTACCGCTGGATCCGTCGTACGAACCTGACCGGTCCGCCGAACAAGCTGCTGATCCAGCGATTCCCGAGCCCGACCCGGTCAACAATGCGACCTTCAGGGTGCTACAGAACTATGTGAAGGTGAATCTAGTCCGCCCGGTAAATGCTTCGGCAATGTATTTCGCCGCAATGAATAGTACTGCTTGTGAACTTACAGTCCTTGGCGAGCACTACTGGAACCTCGTGCATAAGGGGTTAATCTGATGACGGGTTCGACAGACCAATTCTTGCAGACGACAGCTGCGTTAGAGGCCATTGCCGCAGTGGAGCACGAACGATGGGCGCATTGGCAGGAATATCTACACAGTCAGTGCGATCAGCTCGATGACGGGAGCCTGCGTATCCCCGCTCACCTAGTCGACCGATGGAGAAACCAGGCCACGACAGCGTACGCCGACCTCACCGAGCAAGAGCGCGATAGCGATCGCGAACAAGCTCGAGAGTACGTGTTGGCCCTGCGCCGCGCCAACGCACTGGCTTAGGTTCAAGGAGCGCAGAGCTTCCGCGGCCGAGTGGTCCTGAAATAAGGCGCCATCATCGGCGCAAACACCAGCGGCCGGGCACCCGAGGGGTGACCGGCCGTTGCTGCGTGTGGGGGAGTGGATCTTGGCGAGTTTATCGGAGTTGCCACGCTTCGGGGCGCTGCCAGAGGATGCGCGGCCGCTGCGGTTGCCGGTCTTGCGAGCTGCGGCGATGCAGTCGGAGAACGCTTCGCGGAGCTGCTAGGCGTTGTCGGACAGGTCAATCTCGTAGTGACTGCCGTCGAACGAGAAGTGAACCGTTTCCACCGCCGCGGGCCCGCTGATTCCGAACTAGTCCATCAGGCCGAGCTTTTTTGAAATCACCCCGGCGTGTTGTAAAGCCTGGGGGAGTGCTTCCTTATCAGGATCAAAGTCGAGACCGCCCCTGTCTCGCGTGGAGTCGAATGGGCTTGCCGCAACCCGCGTGGACCAAACAGGGATTACTTGCCCTTCATCAATTCGACTTTTGTAATTGCTCGCCTCGAATAGCGTCCATCGCTTGCGCCCGTACATTTCGCCGAGTACCACAACCACATACCTTGAATTTGAGGCGTAAATGGGCGCAAGGAAGGCTTCAATGTCTTCCCCGAGGAAGCGGTGCTGCTCGGCCATATCGTAAAAGACTGTATGTCCGAGATCCTCCAAGCCGTCGCGTAGAGCATCAGCGTAAGCGCGATCTTCTCCGGCAAACGACAAGGCGATGTCGTACGTCTCTTCGTAGTCGACTTTAGCGAAACCGACTTCGCGCACAAAGTCTGGCCATGATATGGATCGCAGGTAAAAGGTCAGCATTGGGTCCTCGACGGACAGAATGGAACCATGCTCGTTGAAGTGGAGAAGCCTGCTGATCTCTGGTGAGCTGACCTGGCTAGCAAGGTATCCGCGATCGAGGACGAGGAAGACGCTGGCTTTTTCGGTTGGGTGATGCCTCATTTCGTCTTCGATCGAAATGCTCCACGCATCCGACTCCGCAAGCCATCGGAGAATGTGCAGGTATGGTGCCCGCCCGCCGGGGCGGAACCGTGTGCCGCGGGCGAAGCTTCGAACCGCGTCCCCAAATCGGTCCCTCTGACGTTCCACAACCTGTCGTTGCACCGCCGCATAAGGCGTGTTTACGGCTTTACGTGAAACCGGACGTTCGAGCACATTGGCTTGAATGCAGGCGTTCATGCACAAAAGCTGAGCGATGTAGAAACTGCCGCGAGAGCGTTCCACAATTAGGGATTTGGCGGCGAGGGTAATATTTAGAGCACCCTCCCCTGCCTCTACAAGCTCCTGAATTTTTTGAGGAAGTTCGATTTCGAATCGGACCACTTCAAGTCGATTTGTCAGATCTGGGGCAGTGTCAATGAGGGATTTTCCAGCGTCATTGATACCGATAATGACGAGCTTACGCTGCTCGTCCTCGGCGTCCGCTGTCACCTTCAGTAGGTCGGCAATGCGCCCCTTGACCGATTCCTCTAGGCGGTGAAAGTCGTCGATTACCACGGTACCAAACTTGCCGAGGTCGGGCAGGGCCTCTAGATACTCAACGTCAGTGGGCTCGCGTGCTGAGAGACGTGTGACATTCGCGTCCATCTCAAGCTCTCGAAGGGCCTTGTCGATCGCGGTCGACTTCCCGATTCCGGATGGCCCCTCGACGATGACACCCCGTCCCGGGGTGCGAAGTGCAACTTTGAGCCTCGGGAAGGCCGCCGGGGGGACGAAGGTATGGGTTGGGATGCCGGAAGTCTTGAACACTTCCTCAACGCGAGTACGGCTCATGTGGTCATCGTAGGGCGCGGGGACTCCTTGCGGCGCTCACTGGAGGGAATGCCAGCTGTGTGGGGGAAGTCGACCGGCACGGGCTGCTCGTGCAGGCCGTCGCTGCTGTGCAGGTGTTCGAGCCACCGGTCGCACTTGCGGAACGGTCCGCGGCTGGAGTCGAACAGGACCGCCGCGCGACGGTCCCAGTGCGACAACGACCAGTCAGACGGCGCTGACAGGTCGTCGGCAGCATCCGCTTCGGCCTGCTCCTGGGCTTGCCAGAGCGCTCAGAGTCGGGACACCACCTCGGGGCGCTTCCACCACTCCGGGCAACAGGGAGCCCGCTCGTCGGTGTGCACGTACTCGACGCCGGCGAAGTGCGCCGTTACCCAATCGAGGAGCACCGCACGCATACTCACCTGCCCCACGTCCTCGTCGTCCTCGCCGGCGAGTTCCGGGTCCGTGAGCTCGGGATCGGTGAGCTCCGCGGCCGCGTCGTCCATTCTCGCGGGGTCGAAGCCCTCGATGTCAGCCACGAGCGCCCGCCTGCACCTCGTGCGGAGCCGCGGTCGGCGCCGGGTCGTCCTGCTCGATCAGCGTTCGCAGCGCGACTGGAAGTACGTGTTGATCGGCATGCCGAGCGAGCTGTAGAACGAGTACCCGGACGGCAGCTCCGGCCACCGTACGATGTTCGCGCATTTGTCCAGCTCGGTCACGACGGGCACTGTCAGCCGGCCGCGCGCGGTGCGCTGCGCCTGTTGTTCCCGGACTTGCAGATGGCACCGATGAGCGTGGTCAGCAGCGCGCCGGCGGAGCCCACGTCGTCCTTCGACAGCAGCTCGAGCAGATTATTTGACTGCACGAATGCATCGACGTCGAACCGGCGCACGCCGGGTGCGCTCGCTCCTTCGAGCAATTCGAGCACTGAGGCGGCCCTTGAGTCCTTAGAACCTTAAACTGACATAAGAGCGCGGTATCGGCTGGTCTCCCGGAGCCGTCGGACGCTCTAGAGCTGCCGGAGTTCGCTGCCTCGCGATCGCTATTCGGCTCCGTGCGGAAGGGCGAGGGTGTCCCGCGGTGCGTCACGCCAGAAGCCGGTCTTTGCGAGAGCCTCTGGGTGCAGGCGAGGTCTCACCTGTACCCAGGGCAGCTGCTACTCGCAGCGTTCGCAGCGGCGCCAGCCGTTTGTTCCGGGCTCCCTGTTGTAGGACGGGATTTGTCGGCCTACAGGGCAGTCATTGTCCACGTGGTGGACGTCAGGATCCGACTCGTTCGTCGAGTGGTACGCGGCAACTCGCATGATTGGCTCCTTTGCCATCAGCGCTCACAAGCGTGAGCTTGCTCGAATGCTACGGCTGGCTCCCGATGGCGGCGGCGGGAGCCCGTGGCCTGTTTCGTTTTGCGGATCGGCGTGGGAGCGTGTTCCGTCGAGATTCGAATCACTTGTAGAACTGGGCGACGCCGCCATGGTGCGAGCATGCGCCCTGGTGGTGTGCAGCGTACGAGAGAGACCCGTCAACACAGAGAGCGGTTGCGCCGCCCCCGTCGGGCACGGCCGGCGCCGGCGCCGGGGCTGGTGCGACGTATGTGCCGACGCTCGTGACCTGCGCCACTGGTGGGGTGGTGACTTCCAGGCGAACCTGTTGGCGTCCGGTCTCTTTACCGTCGGTGATCGTGACGCGGTAGGTCGTGGTCTGGACACCACGGACGCCTTCGGTCGTCACGGTGGTCGTGCCCTGCGCGAGAGTGTCGTCCTCGACGGTCGTGGACTCGAACGGGATTCTGGCGGTTTCGGTGACGAGCTTCGTCGTTACCGTCGGTGTCGGTGTCGGTGTCGGTGTCGGTGTGTTGGTCGTCGCTGCAGCGTGTGGTGTCCTGGTGGGGGCGGGGGAGGCTGCGATCGCCGCCGGCTGATCGGCTGCGGGACTCGACGGGTGCGCGGCACCGAAGGCTGATCCGGAGCCGAGGAGTACAACGAAAGCGAGCCCTGCCCCGAGCGCCGCTGCGGAACGCTTCCGGGGGAGCCTGAGCCAGGTGGTGCGCCGGAACAACAGGCCGTAGACGGCAGTGATCAGCACCACCAAGGCGGTCATCAGCAGCATCGACCACACACCGCCCGAAGCAAGGGCGATCAGCGCCAGGATCGAAGTGCCAATGATCCCGACCCACGTCGTGGTGGGGAGCTTCCTGCGGCTGGTGCCGATCGGGCGGTGGCTGCTCGGATGGTGTGAAGGCATTGCGGCTCCCTGGAGATGAGGACCGCACAAGTCTGCGGGGCTGCCCAGCTCAACGCTTTCCCCCAGATCGGGGGTGAGCGGTGCGCCAACGACGTCGGAACATGCTCGAGCACTCGCGTCGTGAGCTCTCGGCACTGCATCATGAGCGAGACCCAAAGGAGGGGCACATGGGGATCTCGATCCGCACGAGTGTGAAAGCTGGGCCGCTGCGGTTCAACCTGTCGAAGTCAGGTATCGGTGTTAGCGCGGGGGTGCCAGGGCTTCGCATCGGCGCAGGGCCCCGCGGGAACTACGTACGGGTCGGTTCCAGCGGCGTGATGTATCTCTCATCGAAGCCCGCGCGAAGCAGACCCAGTGTCCAGACACCGCCAGTGGCGTCCGTGCCGTGGAACCCAGCTGAAGTCCTCATGGATGACACCAGCGGCTTATCTGCGCTCGAGCTCCGGCCGACCGGCGGCGACGACATCGTGCAGCAGCTCAACGATGCTGCACGACGACCGCGCTGGGGCTGGATCGCTGCGATTGCCGCCTTCGGGATCGGGGCAGTGCTCATGCCGTGGGGACTCATCGTCTGGGCACTCGCTATCCCGGGCTGCTGGTGGCTGTTCCTTCGTGACGGGCTCCGGAAGAACGTCGTTCTCTTCTACGATCTCGAGGACAACGCAGCTCGTTGGTTCGACCGGTTCGTCACCTCATGGGATGCCACTTCGAGCAGCGCCAAGCTCTGGCGAACCGTCCAGTCGGGCCAAGTCCAGACCACGTACCAACACAAGGTGAACGCTGGCGTCGGCTCCATCGTCCAACGAGTCTCCGCTGAGGCACGCATTCAGCAGCCGAGGTATCTCGCCACGAACATCGACATCCCGACCGTCCGGGCGGGGAGCGAGACGCTCTACTTCCTGCCGGACCGGCTTCTCGTGGGCACCGGCAAGCGCTACTCGGACGTGGCCTACCGGCATCTGACCGTACGGCGGTCAGTGACCCGCTTCGTTGAACAGCCGGGACACGTGCCGAAAGACACACAGCTCATCGGCGAGACCTGGCAGTACGTCAACGTCAAGGGCGGCCCGGACCGGCGCTTCAAGAACAACCCCGCCCTTCCCGTCGTGCAATACGGTCGGCTGGAGATCAGCACAGCGCAAGGCTTGTTCTGGAGCGTGCAATCCTCACGCGTGACCGCCCTCGACGAAGCGGGCTCGCTCCTCGGGATGGCGCCACGCTGATGCCGTTACCGAGCGGGATCGCCACTTGACATAAAACCGCCGTATCGGCCTCGATGAGAAGAGCCGGCTGCCCTCGAGGGCAGCCGGCTCTTCTCGTGGGGGAGTCGCGTCAGTGTGCGGCGTCGTACGCCTCGCGGACGGCCTGGCTGATGCGGCCGCGGGAGGAGACCTCGTGGCCGTTCGCGTTGGCCCACTCGCGGATCTTCGCGAGCTCTTCCGAGTTCCCACGCTTCGATGCGCCCCCGGAACTGGTACGCCCGGCGCGGCCGCTGACCTTCCGCGCGGCAGCGACGTAGTCAGAGAGCGTTTCGCGGAGCGCGTCAGCGTTGTCGTCGGTGAGATCGATCTCGTAGTGCCCGCCGTCGAAGGAGAAGGACACCGTGCGCCCCTTGCCTTCCTCGATGGTGTCGCCGGTGAGGTCATCGACCAGGTGAGTGGTGACTTTCTGCGCCATGGAATTTACCTTTCGATTGGGAGCTGCCTCTACTGTGACAGATATCTCGTCGGGCGCGCGTCTTTGCAGATTCAGAGCAAAGTCAGATTTGGATGAGCCGGGGACAGGCCTGCTAGGCTCCGGGCGCCTAACCCATGCTCGTTATCGGGCTGTCTGCAGTTGGGTGAGACCGGTCGATCGTCCAGGCACGGTAGCCGAGACCGCGTCGGATGCCGAGGTTGTCGTCGTTGTACGTGCCGAGGTTCAATCGTCGGAGTTCAGCGCCGATCGACGCTGCAAAGCGCTCGTTCATGCGTCGCGCTGCCAGATTGTCATTCTGGGTGGCAAGGGCAATGTTGCGGTCCGGGGCCTGCTCCGCGACGGCGTGCATCAGCGCAAGGCCGATGCCGCGGCCACGTGCGGTTCCCACGACCCCCACGGTCTGGATGAACATCGGGTCCGATGCCGCGGTGTCGGTCATCGAGACGCAGAACCCGACAGGTGTTTGCCCGACCATCGCGAAGAGCACCAACTGTCCGGCGATCGTTTTGTCGTTTTCGGACTCTGGTTGGGGGTCGATCGGTTCGCAGGCACCCTGCATGTATCTCAGCCAACGAGCGTCAGCGGAGCCTGCTGTTGCCTCCCGGATCGTGAACTCGGATGAGGTGAGTTCCTCCAGCGAAGTGAGCCATGCCGCGAGGCTAGGGTCGAAGGCTGGATGCAACGGGTAGCGGTCAGATCGGATCTCGTCCACGGGTTCACGCTACGGCTGCCGTGCTTGAACGTGGGTCGCTGTGGTTCTTGGAGGTTTCGATGATCCCAAGGGCGGCCACGTTACGCTGGGCGTCGCTCGGCAGCTAGCTCGGCGGGGGACTTCCGCTCTGCAGCGAAGTCCAGGGCGCCGTTGAGGACGCTGCCGTGCCTGATGACCTGGTCGATCATGCTCGCTATGTCTCGCGTAGCTCTCCCCAGCCGGGCACGTCACCGGGCGGGTCTGATGCGACATCTGCGTCCGCGGACTTCCAAGGGCACCGACACGGGCGCCGGGCCGTGCGGTAGCCGATCGGCTATCGAGACATCGCGCCGGCGTGGTACAGCACGCCCGAGCCGTTCCGGGTCCGGGCTTGAAGGTTGCAAGAATGGGGCCGTGCCAGGACTTGATCGCCTCATCTACGTCGACGACTCGGGGCGGCCGCAGTCGGGATTGGTCGTCTACGGGTGGATCGAGTTCGCTCCAGACCGATGGGCAGGGATTCTGCGGGACTGGCTCGAGCTGCGGAAACGGCTGTGGCGTGAGTCGGGGATCCCGGTCACCCAAGAGCTACACACGGTCGACTACGTCAACGGCCGTGGCAGGATCTCGCGCAAGTTCCCAGAGCGACACAGGCACAACGGCGTGGACTACTGGAAAGATTTTGGGCGCGAGGTCGCGGAAGAGTGTCTCGAGACCCTGCGCTGCGCGCAGGGCTTGCGCGTCGGCGCCGTCTACCGGAACGGTCTCCCGGAAGAGTTCGCGCAGACACGGCAGCAGGCGTACACGGCTTTAGTTTCCCGTGTGGAGCATGAGCTCGAGCAGTCGAACTCGTTGGCGATGATCTTCATGGATGGCGATGGGTCGGACTCCACATACCGATCGACGCACCGAGCGCTCAAGCTGGACAAGCGTCGCGTCATCGAGGACGCCATCCACCTTGACTCGCAACAGTCGCAGCTGGAGCAGATGGCCGATCTGGTCGCATGGAGCGCGAACGCGTACCTCGATCAGCACGACAGCAACCAGTTTGCCCAGCAGTGGTACGAGAAGTACCTTGCCGAGCGTGATCCCGCTCGCGGGCCGCAGCAGATCTGACTCCGGACACAGCTAGACCCCCTTGGCCCGCGTGCGCGGAGGGGGTCTGCGAGGTCAACTATAGCGCCTACCTCCTACTATCGGCAGGTCCGGCCGCAAAGTGCTTGGAGCGACGTGTTCGTGCGTCGACGTTGGAAAAAACGTGTGCGGGGCTCGAAAGAGGTGACCCAACCTGAAACTGCCGTTCATCAGAGCATCGCTCGATGATGTCCGACAGCCGATCGCTCACCGCAGACGTCGACACCGGTGGTGAGCTTGCTCGCGGCAGTGACCGTGGTCTTCGGAGCATCGGCGGTCGCTGCGCACGTGGTTGATCGCACACGTGTGCAGCGCAGGGAGGAGCATGGCTGCCTGGTCGTGCGCCGGGCCTGAGAGGCCTGCGACTCGCAGGTGTACCGGTTTCGCGGCCATCTCAACGAGACCTTCGGGGTCAGGCCGTGCGCGAGGGCTCCTGCGGGCGCCCTGTGATCGCCCGATGGCCAGAGATCGTTCTCAGTCAGGTCCAGGTGATCCCCGAGTAAGCGACCTCGAGTTGGTAGCTGGCGAGTGGGTCATGCAGTGCGACCAGCTGAACCCAACACCGGCTATCGGACACCGATACCAGCGCTCCTGTAGCCGACGACGACGCTATCCACTTCGCACTCGGGAGCCGCTTCGGTCCTGTCTCGTAACCGACCACCACGACGCGAGAGCCACCGAGCTCTTGCGAGACATGGCTGCGAGATGGTCAACGCTGGGTCTGCTCTGGGGGAGTGGGTCGCACTGCGAGACGTCTCGCAGCCGTAAACTTTCGAGACTTGAGCTGTCGCGCTTCAGGCGACTGACCTTCGTCAATCAATCGCATGTCGGTCAAATGCCTCTTGACAACGTCAGATCGCCTGGACGATGCTGGCCCAAAACCAGTAACCAAGGGGGTCTCATGTTCAAGAAGTTCGCGCTGACCGCAGCAACGGTGGCACTCGCGTTGGGGGCAACGGCGGTCACTGCCGTCCCGGCATCCGCAACGACGCCACCGGCAGCGTCCAGCAGTACTGTCCGAGCCGTCGCTTCGTCGGCTTCTTACTCGGACGTCGACGTGATTGGGTTCCTGGCGACGGGGACCGGGGCCATCGCCCGCGAGTTCCCAAACCTCGTTCCCTACATCCCTGTGGCGGACGGGCAAGCACCGACTCGGGCTCAGATCACCCAACTGACCACGCTCCTGAAGGGTGTGGATCCCAAGCTGCACTCGCGGATCACCGTCAAACTGCAGAGCGGAGATCCGTACGTGACCGCAGCGGCACTTCAGGCCTACCGCAGTGACGTCAACGCGCTCGCGAGGACTGACGCCAGCACCGTCGATGGCACCTTCACTGGTGACTGCCTCGTCGTGCTCGCCGCCGGCGTCCTCCTGTACCTCGCGGTCGCGACGAAGGTCTGGTACGCGGGCTCTTCGACGGGAACCGATGGAACCCAGGAGTTCGCGGCCGCGCTCGCCACAAGCTTCCAGCAGTGACAGCACGGTCGGACCGTCGGCCGCCGTGGGTGTTCCTCATCACGCTCGTCGTGCTCTTCCTCTGGACGGCCGTATGTGTGCTCGAGTCACTGGCGCCGAGCGCATTGACCCAGCACACGAAAGTCGCTGCCGCGTTTCGGGGTGCGATCGTCGCGATCGCACCCCAGCGGTGGGAGTTCTTCACCGCCAGCCCGGAGAAGCCGGTGCTCATCGCGTACAGGCAGGATTCGCTCGACAGCCTGATGCAACTGCCACAGTCGAAGGCGGAGAACCTGTTCGGGTTGAGTCGCACCCAGCGAGCGCAGGGTCCAGAACTTGCCCTGCTGGCGCCTCAGGTGAAGACGTGGAATAAGTGCGATAGTCCCGGTGATCCGAGTGCGTGTCTCTCTGTCGCGCGTGGGTCGTCTGCCCAAACCGTCAAGAACGACGCTGCACACCAGACACTCTGCGGTGCAGTGGTGTTAGCGGAGGTGAAACCTGTGCCGTTCGCCTTCAGAGGCTTTGGGTATGAGTCAAGCTCGATCACTCGGACCGCAACGCTGGACCTGGCATGCAGCTGATCTTCGGCGAGCTCAGGCCCCCGGTCTTGCGGCGGACCATCGATGCCTTCGAGATTCGGACAAGGCAAGTCTGGTTGGGCCGATCACTCATAGCGGCCGCTCAGCTGTCGGTGATCTTGCTAACGCCCTACTCCGCGCTGATGCAGACCCTCCTTGGGCAGGCTCAAGCACCGACCTGCCCAGGGATCAAGCAGGCGTCGATCTACTGCATCACAAAGAGCGCGCCCCATTGGGTGCCGACGACGCTGATGACTGTGGTGCTCCTCGCAGTGATCTTCGGGGTGCTTCCGCCGCTGTTGTCTGTTTTCCATGCATGGGTCTCGTTCTCCATCGCGGTTTCCATCGCGCTGCCAGACGGAGGGGACTCAGCGGCAGTCGTCTTCGCCATACTGATCATCGCAATCAGTGTCGGAGACAACCGGCGGTGGATCGGTCAACGACAACCTGCACCCTTGCCATCCTGGCGGCGACAAGTCGCCTTGGCCGGCCTAATGATGCTCCGAGTTCAGGTTGCAGCGCTCTACCTCGACAGCGCCGTCGGAAAGGTGTGGGCAACGCACTGGGCTAACGGAACCGAGGAGTACTACGTCCTTCGCGACCCATACTTTGGCGCCAGCGGCTTCGTCGGCCAGGCCGCCGAATGGATGACACGATCCGCACTGGTCACCGTCAGCATGAGCTGGGGGGCGATGATCATCGAGATCACCGTTGCTGTTCTCATTTTGTGTGGACCGCGCGCGCGTTCGTTCGCGGTCCTCGCTGACCTCTTCCTCCACGGATTCATCATCCTGACCATTGGGCTCTGGAGCTTCGGCCTCATCATGATCGGTGCGGTCGTCGTTGCGGCAACACCGGTCACTCAGCGAGAACGATCGAAAGAGTTCTGGGCTCGCGGGATCAACCGGCTTCAGTCGCCCCGTCGTAGCGCGCCCCAAGCCGCAACAGCAACGGCGGGACCAACCCGAACGCCGCACCTACCGGCAGCACCACCCACGCCGCGGGAGGAGGAGACGGTAGCGCGGCGACCGTGATCATCACCCAGACAGCGGGGACTACGCCAGCGAACGCTGCGAGAATTCCGCCACCAACCGGAACTTTTTCGGGCGACCCACGCAGTATTGCAAGAAGAGCAGCAGCGAGGAAAGCGACCGCTAAGATTCCAACGCCGACAGCCAGCCCAGAGGGGGAGTCATATCCATTTGCGCGCCCGTCGGGGGACCAGTGCACGGCGACCTGATCTGGTAAGTGGCGCCAGACCACCACCCCTTCAGCACCGGCCGCGGTAAATGGCAGCGCTACGACTGCGGATCCTATTATCCGACTTCTCATACTCAGCCGGACCGTTCCCCCTGCCCGCTTTTCCATGTAATCCCTCCAGGTTAAATCTGGCCACTGGTTGACTTTGAAACAGTGTAATGCTTTGGTGTTCTTGATGTGCGGTTCCGCGCATCGCAACCAGCATGAATAGGGGAATTTTATGCGTAAATCAATTGCCTTGACCGCTGCCCTCGCAACAGCGATAGCGGCGGTGACGACCTTCGCAGCCACGGCACCCGCGTCGGCGACTCCAACGCCTGTGAAGACGTCGGTGGTGACGACCTCGAGCAGCAAGCTGACCTACTCGGACAAGGACGTTCTGTCGTTCCTTGCCACCGGCCGTGGGCCGCTCGCCGAGCAGGTACCGGAGCTGCAGCAGTACGTTCCGTCCACCGAATCCGAGCTGACGTCGGCGCAGTTGGACAAGCTCCTCGCGCTGTTCACGAAGGCCGACCCGCAGTTCCACAAGAACGTGACCATCCCGCTGCAGAGCGGCGACCCGTACAAGACCCTCGCCGCCGTGAAGGCTGTCGAGAAGGACACCAGCGCCGTGTCGCGGGCCAACACTGTTCGGACGGGCGGCACCTACACGGGCGACTGCGCCACGGTGCTCGCAGTGGCCCTCGCGTTCTACGTCGTTCTCGGCGTGGTCCTCTGGGTGCCGGCTGCTGTGACTCCGAAGTCGTCGGATCCGCTGACGGACGAGGCGTTCGCGGCGAAGATTGCTGCCGGGTTCGACCAGTAGCTCGAGTCACGACGAGGAGGCGGGGAAACGATTCCCGCCTCCTCGTCGCATCCCGCGCGTCGTGAGGACGAGTGCGCTCACGAAGGCTCCGAGAACGATCCACGTGACCCACCCCAGCGGGCTAACGGCGACGGGATCAGGGTTCGTACCAGCGGCGACCACAAGTGACGCCATGCCGGCGGACGCGTTGAGGGCACCATGCGCTACGGCAGCGGGCCAGATTGAATCGGAGGCGGATCTGACCCAAGCGAGGAGCATCCCAACCAGCACGCAGCCGATGATCATGACTCCGACACCGAGCGCGTTCGGTCGCGCGAAGTTGTAGCCCAGCAAGATCACGGGACTGTGCCAAAGGCCCCACAGTGCGCCAGTGAGCGCTGCCGCTGGCCATCTTCCGATCGGCTGGAGTTCCGCGAGTAGCCATCCGCGCCACCCGATCTCTTCCCCCACCGCCACGAAGGTGTTGAACACCGCACCGAGCGGAATCGAGACAAGCTGCAGCAGCACCAACATCCGCACGGAGATGCCGAGGTCGGTTTCGCCGGTCACCGATCGCAGCTGCGCGGCGAAACCGGAGAAGGATTGCAGATCCGGTTCCAGTTGCCCGAGCACCACCGCAAGACCGACGCCGGCGGCAACCACGAGGACAATCCCGACCAGGCCCCCTGCCGCGAATGACAGCACCCGACGCCAGCTTCGCACGGGCCAGACACCGACGTCTGCCCACAACGACCGCCATGAGCGGCGTTGCCACAGTCGGCCGACGATGATCGCTGCGGCCGTCGGCGTGAACATCATTACCGCCATCCAAACAGTCGCGCCCGGCGTCGCCATGCCGGCTCCTAGCCACATCGGGAGGGCAAGCAACCAAGCGAGCCCACACGCAACGACGTAGAACATCACGACGGCTCCCCACCGTACGCCCGTCCCAGCTAATTGCTCAGTTCCGGTTGCGGCTGGCCCAATCCGTGCTGTCATGACGGCACCTGTTATGCCGTGCCAGGCGGAAGGATGAACAATCCGCCGATCATGCCATCGTCACGGAAGGAGATCCGCGCAACGAACTCGCCCGCCTCGAACGCCAATGTTGTGTTCGTGACCGTCAAGTCAGCAGCCCGCGTGACCTCAGGCTCTCCACGCGACTCGAAGGCACCAACGGTCGCGATGACTTGCGCCCACGCAGCTGCAAGGCCATCCGGTCCAAGACGCGCACGCACTGAAGGATCGAACCGAGCCACGACGTCATCCCAGTCCGCTCGTACGAGTTCATCGATCACGGTCCGAGCAAGCTCCCCTGCTTCCGCGAAGGGTTCCATGAGCATCGCCTCTCCTGTTCGTGGGTCAATGGGACGTCCGAAACGTTGGAACGCGGCCTGCCGACTCACACCGAGAACCTCGCCGATCTCCTGCCATGTGCGGCCTTCCGCACGCGCACTCTCCACCACCGCCGCGACCAGGGTGGTTGCTTGCGTCTGCGCGATGGTGGCCGACCGGAGTAGCAGCAAGACGTCATTGTCGGACGCCAACACGGGAGCAGCGAGGATCGCTCCAACCTGCTGATGCAGCGCTGCGGCGGCATCACGCAACCTATCCGACATATGTAAAGCCTACCTTTACTGGGCGCACTTCTGTCAAGGGTTTCGTCGCGGTCCTTCGCAACGACGGCTAAGTCCAGCACACGGTCATCGAGTGAGCGCACTAACTCTGCGATTCGGCAGTGCCGCACCGGCCACCGGGCCCGGGCCTCATTACGACGCTGAGTGCCGCGATGACGACGACGCGCGCGGTGCTGTCCACGACCGTGATTCCCCCAGGAGCTGAGATTCTGTTCACATGAGTTTGCCTGTTGGTTGGTTTCCCGATCCCTCCGACCCGGAGCGCGAGATGCTGTGGGATGGGGACCAGTGGACCGGCCTCACGCGCCCTCGCCGAACGGACGCCCCTGTCGAGGGAGTCGGCGGCCCTGAGGGTGTGGAGCAAGCCCGAGAGCCGTCTCGGCGCCGGCGGAAGCGTCGTCGTCCCGTTGTTCTGGCGCTCGTCATCGCCGCTGTGCTGCTCATCGCTGGTGGCGGTACGGCGGTAGCTGTGGTCCACGCGCGGCAGGTGGCGGCTGCTGAGGAGAAGGCGGAACAGAAGCAGGAAGCGGCCGCACGCACTCGTGCTGAACAACGTGAAGCACAACAAGCGGCTCAGGAGGCGGCTGACGATGCGGAACGTTCGACTCGAGCGGAAACCGTGAAGCAGGTTGAGGCGTCCGTGAAGACCATGGCGGAAGAGGATGCAACGGAGGGCATCATCGATGGTCCGATCATGTCCGTATCGTGCAACCCAGTCAGCGGCTCCACTGACGACCTGACCGACACCACCACCTCGTTCGACTGCTTCGCGGCAAACAAGGACAACGCGGACGGAACACAGTCGGGTTACTTCTTCAACGCCACAGTCAATTGGGTCTCCGGCAAGTACACCTACGGTCTCGGTAAGTCAGGAGCTTGACGAGCTCCGCCACCGCGGCAGCAGCGTGGCGACCCAGTCGTGGGTCGGGCAGGTAGGACGCGCGGCAGCGGGGAGTCAGCCTGAGGGGTTGTCGACCGGGCGGTCGTTTTCGTCGGTGCCGTCGATCGGGTCGACGTCTTTAGGGTCGGCGACGTCATCGGTGTCGGGCTTGTCGTAGTTCGAGTCTTCAGGGTTGCTCATGATGCCTCCTGTTCTGGGGAAGTGGGCTCTCCGCCCGAGTTGGTGCCGCTGTCCTGACCGGGGTCCTCGGAGATGGTCGTCGAGCCGTCCGGTGTGGTGCTGTCCTCGGTCATATCCGGCACCGTACGCGGATGTCCCGTCCCACCTCACATGGCACGGAAACGGTCGCCCTCGAGGGTGTCGCATCGGGTGTAGACCCGCGGGCACATCTGCTGCACCAGCTGCAGCACCGACCCCAACCCCACGCCAATTCGACCAGCCGATCCCGCGGCGCTGGGGTATACCCGGCGCAACACGAGCTGGTGGGCACTGGTGGTGCTGTCTGACCTCGCACGGGTTGTCGGATCTGAGGGATACTCTGTGGACATGACAAGCAAAGTCTTCGTCGTTCATGGTCGCAACGCCGCGGCCCGAGACGCCATGTTCTCTTTCCTCCGGTCCCTCGGTTTGAAGCCGATCGAGTGGGACCAGGCGGTCGCTCTTACGGGCCAGGGCTCTCCTTACATCGGGGAAGTCCTTGACGTCGCCTTCAGCGAAGGGCAGGCGGTCGTCGTTCTCCTCACGCCGGATGATGTCGCTTACATTCGCACTGATTACGCCAATGGCGACGGTGACCCTGAATTAGCCCCGGCAGGACAAGCGCGCCCCAACGTTCTTTTCGAGGCAGGGATGGCTATGGGGCGAGATCCGAAGCACACAATTTTGGTAGAACTCGGGGACCTACGGCCATTCAGCGACGTGGGAGGCCGCCATGCGGTCAGGATCTCTAATGAAGGACGTTTGCGGAAGTCTCTTGCTGATCGGCTAATCACGGCGGGATGCGAGGTCGACCTTACGGGGGGCGACTGGCTTCACGAGGGAGATTTCACGCCGCCTCCTGCTTTAGGAGATGGACTTCCTGTCGGAAAGAGAATTCCGAGCCAGGAACGTCGAGGTCCGCACGTCGATGGGCGATGGAGGGCGTCGGGTAGCACCAAGCTTGATCTAGTGCAGATCACGAACAATGGTGCTGTGGATCTTTTCAACGTCGAACTCATTGTTCCGGAGGAGCTGTCCAGACACGTCACGCTGCACGACAGTGGTCCGGTCGTGAAGCTTCCCGCCGGGAAGACGCTTACCGCGCGGGGCTGGACAACTCAAAAGACAATGGGTCCGTCCGGGCCTGCCCAGTTCGAACTTACTCTAACTGCACAGCTTGACGACGGAACCCCGTTTAGTCAAAACGTCTATTTTGATACGGTGGGTTGATTATGGAGATACCAGTCGAGTTCCCGCTTGACGCGGACGGTTTCCTTCGCCGTGAGTGCCCTCACTGTGAACAAGAATTCAAATGGCACAACGGACCGACCGGCACAGCGCCGGAGGACTTTGTCTATGGGGATACCTACTTCTGCCCTCGGTGCGGCCGGGCCGCGGGTCCTGACCAGTGGTTCACGCAGGAGCAAATCTCGTACCAAGAAGCTGTGGTCGCAGCAGCTGCTCCAGGGATCATTGCGGACGCCCTCGAGCAGGAATTTAAGTCGAGCAGGAACAGCGGTCTGACACTCAAGCGGGGCAAGGTAGACGGCCCAGCCGAGCCGAATCCTCTGGTGGAGCCTGACGACATGGCCATGCTCGCTCCGCCTTGTCATTCCTGGGAGCCAGTCAAGGTCCCCGATGACGCTGCTATGCCGGTGCACTGCCTTTTGTGCGGGCAGGCTTTCACGGTCTGAACACGATCTCCGGCGAGAAGAGAACGGGCAGCTACGTTCCGAGGTGCCCGGTTGTTCTGTGCGCGACAGTGACGTCAGTATGCCGCGTGCTCAAAAGGCTCTGCTCGCACCACCTAAGCGGTACGGGGGAACGACTATCCAGATGGCCGGCGGGCCCGCCTGGCGTCCGCGGTTCAGCTCGTGCCGCCGATGGTCGGCTTTAGGCGGGCCGTCAGCCCTCGGGCGTGAGGCCGTGCCCCTCGAGGAGCGAAGCGATTCGAGCGGGGTCGTTCCAGCCATCCGCAGCGAGGCCACTTGCCAGATGACGGACAGACGCCACGAGTTCCCCGAGAACCTGGTGATCGATGACGCGCATCCCATGGGGAGCGGTCGCGTCCTTCCAGAGCTTCCGCTCCGGGTGGATCATGACGGGTAGTGCTGACTGGTCCGGCGCGTACTTGTTGCCGAACCACAGCATTGACTGGCCGAGTTGAGCAACGTCCTTCTTCGCGACGAAGCTACTCGTTGCACCTGTTTTTGCCTCAACCACCCAGTACCGACCGGGCTCCAGGGCCCAGAGGTTGTCTGGTCCTTGACCGAGCTGACGCTCCGGTCGCTGCGATCCCAGCCCGAGGAAGTGGCCGAGTTCGAGCCACCCTTCTTCGAAGTCATCGGTTGCCAGAGGATCAAACTTGAGCTTCTCGAGCATCGCCTCCACTCCCACACGCATTGCTTGCGGGGTGCCGTACACCGAGGTCAAACGCGTGGCCGTGATGTTGGCCTGTGCGCCCTCGTGCACGAGCGGTGTGAACGCGATGCCGCTGAGCGGCTTCAGCACGTAGTCGTTCTTGCTCCTAGCCTGAGCGAGTAGCTCCTGGGCCTGGACCGGTTGGTGCGGGTCGGCATACACCGCTGCTTGCTCGAGCAGGGCCCCAGAACGTCGAGGGTCGGTTGATCCTTCTGCAGCGGTCACGAGCAGCAGGACAGCGCTTGCGTGGTCACCGGCCATCACGGTGTCGAACGCGTTCCTCATCGCGATCGCGGTTGTGTCAATCTGCGCAGTTTCGGGAAGCACTCCCTGTAGCTGCAGACGTGCGAATCGCACCCAGCCCGGATCTCGATCGAGTAGTTGCTGAACCGTCTCAAGCACCTTTGCCAACGGAGTGTTGGACATCCGCCTGGCTACGTTGCGTGAGGCTTCGAGCTGCTTCCGCGTGGCCGGGCTGAATCGGTCGAGCGTCCTCGGGTCGACGGTGAGATGAGCCAGGCGCCTGCCGAGTAGGAACACTGCGCAATAGTCCTCGGTGCTGCGAACTCCGCGGCCCATGCCCTGCTCGATGCGCTGCACCTGACGATCGTCAATCCCGCCGACCGACCGTTGCATTAGTGCTTGAAGTCGATCGTCGCCGTCAAAGGACTCCGGAAGGCCGTCGATTACCAAGATCCGGCAGGCGTTCTGCGGGAGGTCGATCCCGTCATACTTGTTGGCGACGACGACCAAACCGACATGCTCACCGCTGCGCATCCGCTCAACGGTGTCCTTGAGGTTGCGGGCGGTGGCCTGGGTTGTGGTTGGTCCGCTCCACCGCTCCACCGCTCCATTGCACGATCACTCGGCACGATTACCAAAGTGTTGTGTTGCAGGCTCATCTCTTTGACCGCCGAGCGGACGTCCTCGTCGGAGATTTGCGGATTGATCTCCTCGGGGGCAAGGATGAGGCGCTCTCCGATGTCGCCCGCGGTAAGTGGCTGAATAGGAGTGGTAACCAGGGCTGGGTCCGCATCGAAGTCCGTGACCAGCACACTGTCGTTCGCCAGTGTCGCCGTAAGGAATACGCGATGCTTTGCCTCGACGAAGCTTGTCACTCGGGACACAGGGGGACAGGGCGGGACAATGGTGACCTCGCGGTGCGTGAAGACGACGCGGGACAACGCGATCACGTCACGGATCGCGTCGTAGCGGAAGTCCATCGGGTCCGATTTGTACTTTCGCAGTATGACTCGAAGCTCGTCCGCCTTGCCGTTCACTGACCAGAACGGGACGCGGGCGAAAGTCGACCCGGTCAGTTCGATGATGTCGAGAAGGGTGTCCGGAGATTGTGTCTTCAGGTCTTCAGTGAATAGGTCGAGGAGCTCTTGGTAGCTCGCGCTATCCCTTGGCACCGTGATCGAAAACTTTTGACGAAGCCGGGCAAGCACGGCGTGAGCATCGTCGATGACGACAGCTCCGATTGGCACACGAGCGGCCGTCGGACGGTGATCGGAGAAGATCGTGTGCCCGTTGAAGAGTCGGTCAGCAGTGACGACGGCGATCGACTCGCCGGCCAGGTACGCACCGGACTCAGGGTCGGTCACAACCTTGAGGCCGATGTTACGAGCGTCGTCCACGGCCTGCTGTACGAGGTACTTATCCGGCGCGACGTAGAGCGCGGGCTTGATGCCCTCGTTGAGATAACTCTGCAGCATGATCAGACCGTCGATGGTCTTTCCGCCACCCGTATTGACCTTGACAATGACGTCGCGATCCGTTCGGCGTGCATGCCAGGCGGTCAGGATTTGTGCCTGGACGTCGCGAAGGTAGCCATATCCCTGAGCTTTGCCGGGGAGTGAGTCAAAGACAGCACGAGGTTCCGTCGGAAGCGCTGTCCCAACCTCGTTCGCCAGCTGGTCGAAGTCCATGGGGTATCTATATCAGCGCAAACAGCCGAGTCGAACTCAACTACGGCAAGTCGTTAGGCCGCACGGCAGACCCTCAGGTTCACGAAGGACGCGCCTATCTGACATAACACCGCCGTATCGGCGTGAACGAGAAGAGCCGGCCACCTCGAGGGGTGACCGGCTGCTTTCGTTGGGGGAGTGGTGTCAGTGCGCGGCGTCGTACGCGTCGCGGACGGCCTGGCTGATGCGTCCGCGCGAGGAGACTTCGTGGCCGTTTGCGTTGGCCCACTCGCGGATCTTCGCGAGCTCTTCTGAGTTTCCACGCTTCGGTGCTGCGCCGACTCGACCGGAGCGGCCGCTAACCTTCCTGGCGGCGGCGATGTAGTCGGAGAACGCTTCGCGGAGTGCGTCGGCGTTGTCGTCGGTGAGGTCGATCTCGTAGTGCGCACCGTCGAAGCCGAACGTTACGCTGTGGCCTCTTCCGTCTTCGATGGTGTCGCCGGTGAGGTCGTCGACGAGATGCGTGATGACTTTCTGCGCCATGGTAGGTCGCCTTTCACTCGGAGGTCATCTCCAGCCTGGCATAGCTGATCCAGTAAGGCGCTTACCTGGTTCTTCTCGCGCCGGATCGTCAGGCGAACTCGGCGGAAGTGTTTGATCCGTCATGGGTCGTATCCGGGGGCATGGCGCTGCTCTAGCTGAGCTGGACTATTGGGTGCGCGCTGCCCGGGCTGCTCCACGGGTGTCCCGTGAGTACGGAAGTTCTCCGTCGCTGCTGGGGGATCGCTGGGGCTGTCTCGAGGTGTCGCGCGATGGCTGGGCCGCTGACGCCAAGGGCCCCTTGCGGCGGCTTGGGCGGGGGTAGCGGCTTCTGCAACAGGCTGTTGCACAACTGCTCGCCGGGGTGTGGGGGAAGCCCGTCGGGAGTGATGCGACGCTCCTATGGCACGAGGGGGCGAAGGGTGTAAGACTGGTGGCATGACGGTAGCAACCGAGGTGCAGCACGGTCGAGTCACGCGGCTTGACATCCACGAGCTCGTCCGGGAGCTCAATGGTGCGCTCGGTCCGACTCTGGTGGCGGCCGCGACTGGAAGCAAGGATCGCAAGCTTCCGATCAAGTGGGCCAAGGACGATGGGCCTCGTCCCGGCGCGGACTTCGAACGCCGTCTGCGTCTGATGTCGAGGACGTGGGGTGTCGTCGCCGAGCACGAAGGAGCCCACGTTGCTCGGGCGTGGTTCATTGGCGCGAATCCCTTCCTCGGGGAGCGCACGCCCTTGACCGCGATCCGTGACGACGATGCCGCTCAGCTCGGCCGTGCCGCGCAGGCCTTCATCGACGGCACTGTCGACGCGTGACCGTCCGTGCACCGCGGACATGCACCGCGACCGGGCTGCGGTTGCTTCCTTGCACTGGTGACGTCGGGCACCGCATTGCGAAGAACACCTACGCCCCGATATCAGCGCCGGCTCGTCACGACGCCGGTGACAACCACACTGAGCGCTCCAGCTGGGGTCGTTATGACGCAGTGGGTACCGAGACGCTCTACACCGCCGGCTCTCGCGCCGGAGCGCTGGCCGAAGTCCTCTCGAGCTTCAAGCTGCCGCTCGGGACCGGAAGCGCTCTCGAGGTCGACGCTCGCGCGTTAGGACTCACCCTCGAAGAGTTCCTTGTCGACGTCGCGGCTGACTGGGAGGAGCGCTCCTTCATGCAGACCGGTGCACTGCCCCGATCCTGGCGAGACGACCGCGCCGCATTGCTGATCCGCCAGCCCGCGGCGGGCTGGCTGGTCGACGTCGAGCATCCCGAATCGATCAGCGCACTCGAGCCGATTCTCACAACGCACCTCCTTGTCGGCGGCTACGCCACCTTCACGACCGCCGCGCTGCGCAGCGACGATCGAGCCCTCACCACCGCGATCGCCGACATCGTCCACGACGCCACCCTCGATGATGGCTCCCAGCCGATGGGCATCCACTTCGGAAGCAAGTTCGGCGGCTCGTGGTGCCGAGCGTTCTGGCTCGACCGCGCCGCAGGCGACCTCACGGTCACCGGCACCGCGTCGATCACGCTAGACAACCCCGACTTCCTCACCGCGACCCGCCACTTCGGCATCCGCGCGTTCTAGAACTGCCGGCGCCGGAACGACGTCCCCCGGCCGTCACAGCGAGGTGGCCGCGGGGCCGCGTTCCCGCGCCGTTGCGATGATCTGTTATGAAACGAGCGATTCATAACGATGCTTGCGCGGCACGGCAGCTCGGACACCAGTCCACGTGCTCGGCTGAGCAATCCCAACCGTACGACTCCGCGTGACTGCGCGCACCGCGGTAGCTCACGGCGTTCGGGCCGATCAACGCAAGCTTCTCGCCGCACTGATACCCATCACAGGTGAGAACGATCGCGGGATGAATAGCCACGCCGCTATCGTCCCTCACGGCCGCCGACATCGGCGGACACCCCTACCCTCAACCGCATGCAACTCGCACCCCACAGCACACGTCGTCGCAGGCGTGCCGGGCTGTCAGAGATGCTTGATGCAGCGGGAAAGTGATGGCGCGGCGTCGTTCTGACCGGTGGCGGCCACCGGAGGGAGTGTCGCTTCCCGTTGAAGCACGCCGCGGGCCAGCGGTCGATGTGGATCCACCGCGACCGGTGTGGGCATGGATCCGAACGCTCCACGGTCGCGACATCCGGGTGCGGTGCGCTGCGATCGCAGCCACCGACGACGCGGTGCTGATCGAGTGGGGAAGCGGCCAAGCGAAGACCGCCGCGTGGGTCTGGCGTGCGGCGGTGAAGCATCGCGTGGACGCCGCGGCAACCCCCGTGAGCTGACAGCGAAATCCAACACCTGTCGCACATTTTGGACCTATCGTTGGTTTGCTCGGGTCGTTCCCCCCAACGCACTCGAGCACCATGCGCGTGATGGTCTCCCGAGACCTCCGTGCAGTCGGCCTCGGTCTGTTCCCCCAACAGGCCGAGGCCTTCTTCGTACCCGTCGCGCGCGAGCTCCACGCAGGCGGGCAGCGGACGTGGGTCGCCGGTGGCCGGCGGTTGCGTCTGACGGGCCCGGACTCCGGCGCACTTGTCGAGCCTTCCTGGGGTTGGTTGTCTTGCCCAGAAGCATCGCTGGTGAACATGTATCGAGTGATTCACTCGATACATGTTCCTCATCCTCGGATCCCGCGCAGTCAACGCGATCCTGTTCGTGGTGTCGTTCGTATGCGGCCACTGCGGAGTAGCGGCCGCGCAGCGAGTCATGCGTGTGCAGCAGAAGGTGACGCTGTTCTTCGTTCCGCTGTTCTCACTCAAGACGTCCTACTTCGTCGAGTGCGGCCACTGCGGCACGACGACGCGCCTGTCCCGCCAGCAGGTGGACCACTCAGCCCAGTGGGTTAACGCCCAGGACGGACGTGTCCGCGTATAGCGGCCGCCTGCGGTTGTCTGAGTTGAGCCGGCAAGGCGGGCAGTGCTTGTCGAACCCCCAGGGTTCGTTGTTTGCCCGGGAAGCCTTTGGCGATTGTACGGACGAGGTTCCGGGCTGAAAGCCGTCGCCACCGCCGCACGCGAGAACTTTCGGCACTTCCTTCTGAGTAGGTGAACCGGCGTCGGCGTCGCAGCCAGCGGCTCCCACGCCCACCCGGCACCGGTTCGTGTCCCCTCCCGGCCCGCAGGTGTCCCATCGGGCCGTCCTGGTGTCCGTGGGCTGCCGCGACGGCTCCGCCGCCGCGGCAATGGGCTCCGCCCCCTCCCTGACCCCGGCGCTGCTCGACGGAGCTCGCAGCGCGACGACACCGCAGAGCGGCGCCGCGATCAAGAGCGCTCAGGGGGAGACGAGATCCCCGGTGGTCGACGTCGTCTCACGGGGACGAGTGATCCAGGCGAGCTGATGCTCGTCGCAGAACCGGCCCGGCAGCTCGTCGCCGGTGTCGAGGTCGACCGGTTCCCATGCTTCCGGTTCCGCCGGATCGGTGCACCCGTCGACGTCGCAGGGCACCAGGTCCGCGGGCTGCACCCAGAACGAGTGCACCACCTCGATCGACCGACCAAGGATGTGGTCGACGTCGGCGGATGCGGATGCCGGGGGAGTGGTGTCCTCGTGCTCGAGCAGGACGTCGATCGGGTTGCCCTGGTTCCTGGGCCGGCCCTTCCGGGCGCCGCGTCGAGATCTCATGCACCGGATGCTGCCAGCAGCACCGGGCCTCGCCGTGCCGGACCCGCCGGGACGGTACGTACCCGCCCGTGCCGGCCGCCGGTAGTCGAGACGGTGCGAAGCCGCTTTGCGGCAAGCCGGGACGACACAGTTAGAGAATGTGCGGCCTGTTGTTACTGTCGGGTGAAAGTAACAGCAGCACGGCGTTAATGCTCCTGGGGATTCCCAGCCCTCCCGCTGTTATCGCTACCCCAGCCGCACCTTCGTAAACGTCACGCTCGGGCGCCAAACAATGTAGAAGCATAGGTTGGAAACAGGTGTGCCGCCCGACAGAAACGGGTCACAGAATGTGCGGAAAAGGGTACCCACTTAGGCCCGCGCGTTATAGAATAGAAGCATGCAACGGGGGAGGGGCCTCCACCGCATCACAATCTTTTGGAAGGTGATTTCGATGAGCATCACGGTTTACACCAAGTCTGGGTTCTGCGGCATGTGCAAGGCCACCGAGCGCGCTCTCAACTCCGCCGGCATCGAGTACACCGAGGTGACCCTCGACGACGTCGACCAGGCGCAGATCGACGAGTGGAAGACCACCCTCGGCACGAACGCCCCCATCGTCGTCACCGACACGGAGACCGGCTCCTGGAGCGGGTTCCGCCCCGACAAGATCGGCGAACTCGCCGCCGCCCTCACCTCGAGCACGGCCGCGTGATGACGATGACACTCGAGCGGGATGATCAGCGCCGATTCACCTTCGCACGCGACATCCGGGCCTCGGCGACGGCAGGCGAGCCGGTAGCTGATGTGTTCGCGGCGCCTGCGAACCTCGACGAGCTCGCTGCGCCACCGGCCGACCACCGCGAGGTCGAGATCCCAATGGGAGAGTTCACCGCCCGAGAGTGGGCGATCTTCCGGCAAGGGCAGCGATGGGGGTACGAATCCCGCCAAGCCGAAGTCGACGCGGCCTGGAACGCGTACAACGCCGCCGACTTCGACGCCGACCGTTACTACCGAGCCGCATACGACCACGACAACCACGACTGCGCCATCCACGCGAACAAAGGCCGATACCAAGGCGCCGCGACCAAACTGTTGCACTGGGTGGACGCCGACCAGCCCGATTCCCTCGATCCCTGACCAGGTTCTGGACGTATCATCCAAATGGCAGGCGCGACTATGAGATTCAGTGCATCTGCCGCTCGACCGGTCGCTGATCGGGAAACTCAACTCCGTCCTGCGTTAGGTTGTTGAGGGGGAGGCGGACATGAGCAATCCAGGTTGGTTCGCGGCAATCGCGTGCGCTGTCCTCATTTTGGCCGTCAACGCTGCAATCTGGGGAGTGGTCTCAGTAGCAGCCGACGGATTAGACCGCAACCACGTCGCGGGGGTGCGTCTCCCAGTGGTCATGCGAAGTGACGAGACGTGGGTTGCCGGTCATGAAGCGGCTCGGAAGGCTATGCGGCCGTTCTTGCTCGTGGCAACTATCGTCATTGTCATATCAATTCCGGCCCAGCTGGTGCCGGTCCTCTACATGGTCCTGATCGGGCTCTCGCTCGCGTGCACCTTGGGCGCTCTTGTCGCGGCCGCGGTGTCCGCCTCACGCGCTGCTCGACGCGTAACCTCAGCTCGCTAAGCCAGGCCGGGCGGCGTAACGGTCGCCAGCTTGGACGCCCGCGCCGATATTGGGGTGGTCGCGGTGGGACGGCCGGCGTCGGGTCGCCCAGCTCGAAGCCTCCCGAATCGGCACGGTTGCGCAGGCATCCGGGGGTGCAGGAGCACGTGCACTGAGATCACCATTCGGAGGACAGTCGGACGGTCGCGCATCGCGCCTCTACTGACATAATCTATATTATCGGCGCAATGCCGGACTAGTCATCTTCGACGTCGTCGAGGTCGTTCTGACGGCGGATGAACGCGTCCATGTTCGGCACGGTGAAGCTGACGTACCCGCGGCGCTCGGCGAAGATGATGCCCTTCTCGATCAGCGATTGGCGCACAGGGCTGAGCGATGTGGCGGGCTTCCCGAGCGCATCAGCGATGGCGGATGTGCTCGCGGTGCTACCGCTGACGGCGACGATCGCACGCAGGTACTGACGCTCAAGGGGCGTGGTCCGATCCCAGCGAGCGGGGAAGAAGCCCTGATCGAGGTCCGCATTGCCTTCCTCGATCCCAGCAATTGCGGTGGTCCCGTCGATCAGGCGGTCGGTGGAGAGCTCCCACACCGCCTTCCCGTAGGTCTGCAGGAAGAAGGGGTAGCCGTTCGCTGCGCCGAGGATCTCGGCAAGGGCCTCGTCGGTGAAGCGGGCTCCGAACTCCTCGGCAGGCTTTGCCAGAGCAGTAGCAGCCGCGTCAGCAGCCAAGGGGCCCACTTCCCGGATGGTGAAGCGTTCGGAGTAGGAGCGTGCTTCGGCGAGGGTTCGGCGAAGTGTCGACAGGCCCGCCCCGATGATGTAAAACGGCCAGTCCTGCTGGCCCGCGCGGTGTTGGACCGCAAGCAGTGCGGTCAAAAGGTCCCGGTCGAGGTCCTGCATCTCATCGACGAAGATTGCGAACGCGCTCTGGTTCTTTTGCAGCGGGGCTGCGAGATCAGCGACGAGCTCCTCGAGATCCACTTCGATCAGCCCGGAATTCGCCCGATGCGGGGAAGGATCCACGCCGAGTGACACCCCGGTACCGCCGATGGTCGCAGAGAAGGACGTGACGCTTGCAAGTGCCTCACGTACTTCACCGAGGGCATGTTGGAAACGGTTCATCTTCCGCCCAGCCATCGCGACACCCCGAGCGAGCGACTGACGGGCGATGAGCTTCCCGGACTCGCCCGGTCGAGCTTCTAGCTGAACCGTGACCCAACCGGCGTTCTCGACGATCTGCCGCAGCCGTGACAACAGCACCGTCTTACCGACGCCGCGCAGGCCATACAGAATCAGGCCCCCGTCATTCCGCTGTCGACGGCTGTGCGCAACCATGAGGTCGACAAGATCGATCTCAGCTTGCCGCCCGACCAGCTCGGGCGGCCGGATGCCGGCGCCAGGCCGGAACGGGTTCAGAAGCGGATCCACACCCGAACTCTACCAGATTATTGGCAATTATAGCAGAATTCTAATAAAAGGTTCCGTTTGCCCACCGCGTCTGCGTTCGAGACAGGAGCAAACGGCTGCTCATCGGTCGTCGCGCACTGCACGCGGCGACGCATGTGTGGGCCTCGTCGGCTGGGCCGTCCAGGCCCACACATGCGTGCGGAGGTCAAAGGGTCAGCCTCGGGGAAGCCGGTGGTGGATGTCTTCGCTCATCCGGACGATCGACAGGTATAGCTCCAAGGTCATGCGGATCAGGGCCAGGTAGACGATGACGCCGATGGCACCGATGATCAGGAACACCAGGCCGATGCCGACGTTCTGGGCAAAGCCGGTGATAACGGCGATCAGCCAGCCAATCACGAGCGCGACAAGCACGAGGATGTAAACGATCTTGACGATGATCGGCGTGACGAAGTGGTTGAAGGAGAAGTCGAACAGAGCGCCGAAGAACCCTTTTGCCTTCGGGTCACCCAGCGGCGGCGGTGACTGCCAGCCGTCTGGGCCTTGCAGCGGCCCACCCGCGCCGTAGGGCGGCTGCCCACCGCCTGCGGGCGGGGTGCTTCCACCCGGGTTCTGCGGTGTTGGCTGGCCAGTCCAAGGAGTGTGGCTACCGGGGTTCCGTGGGGAGGGCTGCCCGTCGGACGATGTGTGGTCGCCGGGATTCCGAGGTGTGTCAGTCATTGCGTGCTCCTGCTTTCATGCCTGCCCCCATGGCAGTGCTCTGCAGCCATGCTGTCAGCAACCCCGCTCCAGGAACAGGGACCTCTCTCACTGTTGCGGACCGCGTCCCCTCAGGCCAGCCGCCGCGAAAGGACTGTCGGCGCGGTCGGCTCCGACGGGGGTGGCAGCAAATTGGGCTCTTGAAGGGGCGCAGTGGTAGACGTGGAACTCACTGGTCGGGCATGGTTGCTGGTGCCGGTTTCCCTCCCCTGGGGCCGGCGCCAGGGCGGGAACTCTTTCCGAGTGATCGTGCGTACCGCCCCGGCCTCACCCCACACCACTACTGCCACAATTGGTGGGGCCGGCATGCGTGGAGCTGGCAGCGTCGGGTGCTTGGGATCACGACGCGGCGGCCGCAAGGCAGGTCATCATCCTGCCTTGGCGAATCAGTGGCAGAGGCCGCGGCGCTGCTGTTCCTGCTCCCGTTGCGCGTCCGCGGCCGCCTGCTGACGCCGAACCTGTTCGGCACGTTCCTGCGCCTCCACGTCCGAGGCGGCGCGCTGAGCTGCCTCGTCCGGCCGGGCGGCACGACCCGCCCGCAGGTCGGTGGCCATGCGCGCGGCGTCATCGGCCCCAGCAGGGTCACGGGGGCCGGTCCGGCGGACGTCAGCGGCGTACTGCTGCACCAGGTCAGCGGCGCTCGGCACCCGGTTCCCGACCTGCTCGGCGGATTCCTCGCGGTGTGCTGCAGCACGCGCCGCGACCTCGTCCGGGAGGTACTGGTGCCGAGGCAGCAACTGCCTATTCGGGTAGGTGCTCTCCAGCAGTTCCCTGCCTTGGTCCGCAGTCGTGAGGCCCGCAGCGTTGAAGAGGGTCGCTGCGTCGTCAAGGTCGCGATCATCACGCGCGGCGTGCATCTTCATCGCCAGCAGGTACTCCGGCGGCGGCACCTGCACGAGGAGATTCTCCGACTCGAACACGACACGGGTGTCGTGCACGTCGCCAGGGAGGAAGCCCTTCACCGCGTCGTTCAGCCAGTCCGGTTCGAGGCCATGCGGTCCGCTCATCTCAGCGGCGACCTGGCGGACCGCGCCGGTGGGTTCGAACAGCGCGTCGACGTCGCGGGTGACGCGGCTGCCGTCGTAGGCAAGCGCCATCGCGGCACCACCGACCACGAACAGCTGTGCGTGCTCCCCGACGTTCGCGAGGCGATCGGAGAGCTCCTGGAACAGCCCGCCAAGCCGGTCGGCATCGAGCTCGTCCCCGTGCGGGTCGCTCATGCGCGGGACAGGGCGTATCGGGTGATGAAGATTCCGCGCTTGCGGAACGCCGGCGGGCTGTCGGATACAGCCTCGTCGCGGAACAGGTCCGGCGTCGTAGCGAACCACGCTCCGGGCAGAGACCGGGCAGGTTGGGCGGCCCATTCGGGAGGCGTCCAGCCGTCGGTCGCGGCGAGGTGGTCGGCGAGTGCTGCGAACGCGGCGTCAAGCTCCTGCGACCCGGTGAGAGCGGGCTCGTCAGCGAAGACACCCGCGGCGGCCGTCGCGCCGCCGCGGCGGAGGGTGGAGCGGTAGTCGTCGAGGGTCTGGAGGATTCCGAATCGCCAGGCGGCCGCGGCGGGCTCACCCGCGCGCAGCAAGTCGGTGATGCGGGCGGCGTTGGCCGCCGCGGTGTGGCGCACGCCGGCATCAGTCGGGACGACGTGCGACTGCGCGTCCGAGCGGCGCATGAGCTCGCTGACGGATAACACCTCACCTTGGAACGCCATGGCCGTACCTCCTTCGTGTCCAGTGTCCTCGTGATCGGCAACGATCACCATGCCTTGTGCGTCAAAGGCGTGGGCCGCGGCGCTGTTCCTGCTGCCGCTGCCGGTCAGCGGCTTCCTGCTGCCGCCGGATCTGCTCGGCCCGCTGTTGCGCCTCGGCCGCGGCCACGTCGCCCTGTGCCGCACTCTGACCGGCCTGCTGGGCGGCAACTTCACGGGCACGCAGCTCCGCCGCGAGGCGCGCAACTTCGGCAGCAGCGGTCGGCGGCGCCGGGATGACCGGTGCGGCTTCCGTCGGAAGCTCCGTGATCGTGGGTTGGGCCTCAGGATCGGCCCCGCTCCGGCGGCCGGCGAGGGGGTCAGCGGCTTCGGTGAGGGCAGCCACGGCCTCCGGCTGGTTCGCCGCATCGGGGGCTGTCGGCACCGCCGTTTGGGCGTTCCGTTCGGCACCGTCGCGATCGCGCATCCACCCGGTGCGGCGGAGGTTCTCATGGGCCTGCTCCGCGGCCGCGAACGCGTGCCGAGTGTCCCGGTCAACCATGCCCGGGTCAGTGAGACGGTAGGCGTCGTCTGGGACGCCCTGCACGTCGCGGTGGGCCGCGACGGTGGCAATCTGCTCGCGCCAGGTGTCGCGTGCGTCGCCGTCTGCGGGCTGCACGCCGTACTGCGCCACCCACGCCGGCTTCTGCTCGAGGAGCCGGTCCACGTCGACTACAGCGGCGGTCTCGGGCAGCGTGGCCGTCGACGTCGCGACGGTGCGCGCGGTCGGGTCGATGCCCATCCGCTCGAGGACGGCCGCGGACGCCTGCTCACGCGCGAGGCGTTCCTGCTGGGTGCGGAGGTCGAGCCCTGCGGCGCGGGCGTCCTGCCATGCATGGACGGCGTGGGAGCCGCGGGGTTCCTCGCTGAGGACCGCTTCGCTCGCTGGCACCTCGAATGCTTCCCGGTACGCGACGATGCGGCCCATGTTCTCCCGCCACTGCTCCGCTTGCGCGGGGTCCGTGGGGATCCGGCCGAACGGTTCCGCCCACGCCGGCGGCTCAGCGACGACCTGGTCGACGAGGGAGATGATGCGGTCGCGCATCAGCTCCTGCTGGCCGTGGAGCCAGGTCCGGACCTCCGGGTCGCCGATCCGGTCGTTGAACGGTGTGACCCACTTCGGCAGGCCGTCGACCGGCTCGAGGTCGGTGCCGATGGTGGTCGCTGGGCCGAGCCGCCACCAGTAGACGCGGGCCGGGGACTCGATCGGGTCGATGGTGTCGAGGTCGCGCGGCCGGACGAGGCCCTGCAGGCGGTCCTGGAGGGCGGTGCCGGCGAGATCGTGGTCGACCAGGCGTGCGGCGAACGTCGACCATGCTTCGTCGTCGACGATGCGGCTCGCGAGATCCGCGGGCAGCGCGTCGCGGACGGCCTGCTCGGCGCGCTCGATCGCCTTCGGGTCGAGGACGGTGACGCGGCCGTGGTCGTACTGCGGCAGCAGCGTCGCGAGCGAGTGCGCGTTGTCCTGCTCGGCCCGCAGGGCCTCCGTGGCGCTCTTGGTCGCGCCCTCGCGGCCGAGGATCTGCTCGAGGGCACCGCGGATGGAGTCCTCACGCTCGTCGTCGGTGTGGCCGGAGGAGTCCAGCGGCTTGTCGATGACGACGTAGAGGCGGTTCTCCTCCTTCGCGCGGGTGCTGTCGACGTAGAGCTCTTCGCGGGTGGTGCGCTCCGGGTCGATGACGGCGCCGCCGGTGGAGACGGTGTCGCCCTGGGTGCCGTGACTGGTGCGGGCGTAGCCGAGCTGCACGTGCTCGTTGACGTACTCGAGCGGGAGGGTGACGGTGCCGCCGTGCAGGTGCGACTTCGCCATGACGCCGTACGGGCCGACCGCCGTGACGGTCCACATGGCGTTGTTGGTGACCCAGTCCTTGCCCTGGTTCATCCGCAGCGACCGGTCCGTGTTGCGGGTCAGGATCACGTCTCCGGTGCCGAGAGTGTTCCCGTCCGCGAGCAGCCGTCCGTCCTCCTGCACCTGGCCCTGGGCGACGCGGTCGGCGCGGGCCCGGGCGTTCAGGGCGGACACTTCCTCGTTGGTGCCGGCGATCATCAGCGACGACTTCCCGGCGGTCGTGTCGGCGTGCCAGTCGGTGTAGATCCGGTCCATGACTTCGTCGCGGGTGCCGGCGAACACACGGCCCCGCTGGATGTAGAAGTCGAGCCCGGTGGCGTCCCCGGTGCGGAGCTTCAAGGAGGCCGCGGCTTCGGCGGTGGCGTGCTCGCCGGTGAAGCGGTGCACCTCTTCCAGGCGGGTGACGGTGGTCTCGCGCTCGAGGAGGCGGAGGACGCCGCCGGCGCCGATGGAGCCGTGCTGTGCGGGGTCGCCGAGGGGTCGGAGGGCGGCACCGTGCTCGTCAGCGAGGGCGAGGAGACGTCCCATGAGCGGCGTGCCCGCCATGGACGCTTCGTCGACGAGGAGGAGCGTGTTCGCGTCGATGCGGTGCTGCTCTGCCACCGGCTGCCCGCTGCGCTTCGCGTTCGCGTGCGCCTGCAGGAGCATGTCGGCCGTGCCCGCCGCCGTGCCGAGCTCGCGGCCGAGAACTTCCGCCGCCTTACCGGTGGTGCCAAGCGCGAGCATCCGACCACCGCCAGCCTCGACGGCGTAGATCGTGGCGCGCATGGCGGTGGTCTTCCCGGTGCCGGCCGGTCCGATGCCGGTCTCGATCCGGTGGCCACCGGTCGCAAACCGGCGTGCCAGCTCGACCTGGCCAGCGTTGAGCTCGTGGTGCCCGTCGGCGATCGCACGGTCGTTGAACCGACGCATCGCGTCGTCGAACGCCCGCTGCTCCATCGCGAAACCGCCCCGGGTGCGGGCGGCGTCGAGGATCGCTTCTTCGGTGCGAAGGGTCTTCTCGGAGGTGAACTCCTCGGCACGGTGGATCCGGAAGACGCTCTCACCGTTGCTGCGCTGCAGCTGCGCCGGCGTGGGGTTCAGCTCCGGCGGGGTGAGCGAGATCGACCGCTGCACCGCCGCGGCGGTGATGTCGCGAGTGAGGGCCTGGACGTCCTGCCCGGTGGCCTGCGCGACACGACGCGCGACGCGCTCTGCCTCGGCCTGCAGATGCGAGTCCTTCCACGTCGACCGGTCCTGCTCGACCCGCGTAACGACGAGATTCCCGAGCTGCTGCACGCCCAGCCCAGCAAGCAGATCCTGCGCAGGCATCGCCTTCGACTGCGCGACGATGCCCGCCGCCCAGCCGTCGACACGCACCCTCTCGGAGGCAGCACGACGCCACTCGGCAACCTGGTCCTGCTCCGACGACGGCGGTGCTTTGTGGTCGCGGGTGGAGAGGTTCGCCTGCTCGTAGAGGCGGTGCTGGATGTTCTTCGGCGGGGTGTGGCCGTGGGAGGCCACGTACTCGTCGACGAGCTCGGCGTACGCCTGCTCGATCCCGACGCGGCGGGACGAGAAGCCCTCGCGGAGGCCGCGATCGACGCCCATGATCTCGCGCACGTCACGCTTGCCGGCACCCCGGGACTCTTCGACGAACTGCACGCCGAGACGGCTCCGGAGTTCTTCCTCGACGAGGGAGTTGTACCGCTCGGAGGCAGCGACACCGAGGCGGTGCAGCATGCGCCCGTCGAGCGATCGCCACTTCCCATCGACGCCCTCGACCTTGGTCGAGACGGCGACGTGGGTGTGCAGGTCCGGGTCGCCGGTGCGGGAATCGCGGTGCTCGAACGCAGCGACGATGAGGCCCTTCGTCTCGACCTGCGCGACGCCGCCGGCACCGGTCCGGGTGAACGCTGCTTCCTCCTGCAGGAACGTCATCGCACCCTGCCACGCAGCCTCGTGGGCGGCGTGCACCTCACGTGCGATGTGCGCCTCACGGGGGTCGTTGCGGTCCGCCAATGCCCACAGCAAGGAGACCGACTTGACCGGGCTGAACACCAGGTCGTAGCCCGCGACGGGCTGACGCGGCGGGGTGCCGCGCTCGGTCAGGAAGCGTGCAACCTCACCGGTGGTGGCGTCACGGCCGAGCGATGCGCGGAGGTGATCGGCGGCGAGGTTGTACTTCACCAGGTCGCGTTCCGGACCGGTCTCGGGGTTCCGGCCAACCTCGTCACGGAACCCCTGGTAGCCGCGGGAGACCTGCTGCTTCCAGTCCGGAACACGGAGCGCGACGAACCAGGAGACCTCGTCCGACGTGGCGGGTCGACGCAGCGACTTCTGCAGCATGGTGGCCGCGACGTCGGCCTTGATGCCGGACAGTTCGGCATCCGCGGGGGCGCGCTGGTGGCCCCGTTCGAACGCGACGGACGCGGCGTGGATCTGCACCTGCCACTCGGTGTCGGGGTCGTTCGTGGTCATGAACCGACGCCCCAGCCGGGCAGCGTCGATCGCCTCAGAAGCGGAGGCGCCGGCGGCGATCTGCTCCTGGATGAACGCGGTCGCGTCCGGCCGCAGCCCCTCGCCGAAGAGAGCCTGCATCTGCTCTGCGGACACCTGCCCGGACACCCCCAGGGAGACTAGCCCGTTGCCCCACCACTGGCCGGGCTTGGCGCCCTCGGCGGTGTAGTAGTCCGTGAGCTCTTCGCTCCGCCGGACCTGCTGATCGCCCGCCACAACCTGGTTCGTCAGATATGAGTATCCGTCACCTGCGTGCAGGACGTGCACCGTCATCACGAGCGATCACCTCCTCCCACACCCCCACCGTAGCGGCTTTTGGAGGGCCACATACTGTTAGTGCAAGAGGTGTGTAAGTTCGATAGTGTGATGTCGGGCGGTCGGTCAGACTGCGTCAGCACCTACCAAAGCTGTCGTTGCGATCGTCGGAACTCGTTGAGGGGACCAGCGAGAGGGAACCAACCATGGCTCGAACCAGCACGAAGAAGGACAACCGAGAACGAGCACGTCAGCGCCGGGCAGAACTCGACGCGGAACGAGCCCGACGTGACGCCGCGATCGAAGAAGCCGCCTCGACGTTCTTCGACGCCAACGACGACCGGGAAGAACTCATCGCCAAGCTCGACGCGATCGACGTGGACCGCGCCCTCGCGGTCCAGTCGCTCGTGGAACTGAAGGAAACCAACCCGCGCATCGCGCAGCTGCTCGACATTCCGGCAGCGGAAGTGCGCCGGCTGCGCGAGCTCGGAGCGGGCGAGACACCGGTACCAGCCGCGGAGACCAACGGGAACGAGGCCGCCACGACTGACGACATCGAGCGAGACGATCGTGACAAGGAGGCAGCATGAGTACCGCACGGTTCGTGCAGGACCCGGCTATCGAACGACTGATCGGCGAAGAGACTCGTGCTTCGCTGGAACGGACCGTCGAACCGGTCGGCGACTGCCTCATGTGCGGCAACCAGCTCGGCGCTGGGCCCCTTCGACTGAGTGCGCAGGAGTCAGAACTGAATCCGGTCGTCGCCGCGATCCACGCGACATGCGGTGGCGGGGTGCTCCCCGACACGGGCGTGCTCATCGTCCCGCCGGCGACCTGGCTGGCGGGCGCGTTCGTTATCGACGGCCGCCCACCGGGCCTCCTGAACAAGCTCTTCAACCGACGCGCCTACCTACCGGTCATCGTCGTGAAGCCGAGCTGCGACGTCTTCTCACTGAGCCGGGTCGGTGGCGGTTGGGGTGACTCACTCGCGTATTACGAGACCCGCGGGTTCCGCCCATTCGACGACGCGATCGCTGGGGCCGACACTGCTGACGAGAAGGCGCTACCGGTGACCGTGCGGCTAGCGCGGGACGAGGTGTCTGCGACGATCCTCGTCGACACCTTCACTTCCGATGCCAACCCGCGGCTCGGCGCCGGTATCGACGCCGCCGGCGGAGCATTCGTCGCCCTCACTGCGGAGCCATTCCCGTCGTTCGGGCACCCCGGCCGTGTCGACGGAGTCATGACCGGACGCACCGTCTTCCGGTGGATCCCGAGCGCTGAGATCGAACGCGTGTGACGCGGGGCAGACCGCGTCCGATAGAAGTACGAAACGAGGGGGACACATGGCGAAAATGAGCGCCGGCGACACAGTGGTCGCGGTCAAGGACATCGGCGGGCTACTGCGCGAGCACGTCCCGAAGGGCTCGAAGGGTGTTGTTACGAAGGCGTCGTGGGGCGAGTACAAGGTGCTCTTCACCATCGAGCGATGGCACGGCGACAAGAAGGTCGAAGTCAGAGTCGAGCCCGACGAGGTCGCGTGACAACCAAGGCGAGGACTGCTTGCTGGCCGTTAGCAGTACTCAGTGATGTAGAAGAGTGAGTATGGGTGCACGAGCCGCGATGGTCATCACCTGCGACGTCGCTGGCTGCGACCAAGTCATCGTCCCGGTAGCCGGACCCGACGACAACAGCAGCCGCACCGAAGCACGCGCCTACGCCCGCGCCAACGGGTGGACGACCGCCGACCGCTCCCCCAGCTGGACCGACACCTGTCCCGCCCATGCCGGCGGCGCCGGCGCTCGGACCGCTGGCCAGGTTGGGGCCTCTGGCCGTTAGGTGTCGGTGGTCACCAGAGCGTCGGGGTGTCCGGCGCGATCCCTGTGCGGCACGCACGGATCGCTGCCTGGTCCCACCCGTGATCGCGGAACGCTTCGCGGAGCTCACGCGACAGCGCCACACGCTCGCTGCGCTGCAGGCCGGCCATCCGAACCGCGGTCGCCCCGTTGCGGTGACGGCCGCGCTGCACACGCTCGAGCATGTTCCCCCGATGCGTGCCCGGTGCCAGGTGCGACACCGAGTCGTCGACGTCGACGTGGACGCACAACGGGATATCGCACGCATGCAGCAGCAGCACCGTCGGGTGCAGCGCCGTGCCGGTGAGGTGTTCGTACAGCCACCGCTGCGGCCGCATCGCGCGCTGGCCCCCGTCGGGTTGTGGAACCCAGAAGCGGCCGTAGCCGTCGTCGCCAATGGCACCGGTCCAGATCCAGCAGTCACTGAGCGCTGGCCCCCGCACGACGTGCGAGAAGAAGCGTTCCTCCGCGGGGGTCGGCTGCCGTCCGGGCATCAGTCGCTCAGTGCACAACGAACGAGCATGCTGAGGATGGTGCCGGGCCCCTCACTCATTCCGGCGGCGTTCATCAACGAATCCAAGCGTCTCGGCTAGTCGCGGTCGCTACGACGTTCCCCGCCACCGCGGCCGCAGTCTCTCGGCGATAGACCGGCCCGTCGAGGCGTACTGGGGTGAGTGTGTAGAGGTATCTCGCGCGAGCACCCTTCACGTTGCCGTTGACGTGATGTCGAGACGGCGGCTCGGCGAACAGGTAGACCGCTTGCTGCGAGCGAGTGAACGGGCGATCGGATCGGAACATGCGGGCGCTCCGTCGGCACCGAGCCTGCTCGAGCGTGACCATGTCACCGACGGCCCAGTCCTGCGCGGTGGCGTGCCACACCGATCCGGACATCAACGACGCCGTATCTCTCGCCCCGAGGAGTCGGTACCCGCCGCACACCCACGGAACCAGCGCTACCCCGATGAGAAGCAGGGGCAACACACTCAGCACGAGGATCAGCGAGCCGACACCAGGGGCAACAACCGACCACACCATTGCGCCGAGATAGACGAGCAGGAGCACAACAACCGTCCCGGCGAGTGCTCTCCCTGCTCCGCCGCCAAAGGCTGTGCCGGCCCGAACTGAGGCGGCTGACGGCTGCCCGGCAGTTGTTTGGTTCCGCTCCCAGTTCATCGTTTCAGTTTCCTCCGGTCAGGCGCGGGCGCTGGCGTACTGGGGGAACATGCGGTCCATCGTCGCTTCGTGGCGGGCGGCGCGGTTGTCCTCGCCGCGGGCGCGGGAGATCTCCGCGAACGTGTGACGGTCCGGCTCGGTCGGGGCGGGTCGGCGGCACATCTCGGCGTAGTACCGGTCTGCGTCGTGCTCGGCCTGCTCGAGGCGGGCCCGCAGTTCGAGGACCTCGGCCAGGAGCTCCGGGGCGGCCATCTGGAACCCGACCATGAACCCAGCCTCGTAGACCTGGCGCTGCTCGTCGGTGAGTTCCCACTCGCGGACGTGCTCGGTCGGGTCGGCGGTGGCGGCGTCGATGGCTCGGAACGCTGCGACGGTGTCGCCGGCGTAGAGCTTGTCGACGGCGTCGCGGGTGGACTGCTGCACGACGTCGGGGCGGATGGTGGTCGGACGCTCGAGGGTCATCGTCATCACGCGGCCGCGCTCGAGGCGAGTTCGCCGATCTTGTCGGGGCGGAACCCGCTCCACGATCCGGTCTCCGTGTCGGTGACGACGATCGGGGCGTTCATGCCGAGGGTGGTTTTCCACTCCTCGATCTGCGCCTGGTCGACGTCGTCGAGGATCGCCTCGGTGTACTCGATGCCGGCGGAGTCGAGGGCACGCTCGGTGGCCAGGCACATGCCGCAGAAACCAGACTTGGTGTAAACCGTGATGCTCATCGAAATCACCTTCCGAAAGATTGTGATGCGGTGGGGGCCCCTCCCCCGTTGCATGCTTCTATTCTATAACGCGCGGGCCTATATGGGTAGTCGTTTCCGCACATTCTTTGAACCTTTTTCTGCCGGTCGGCACACCTGTTGCCAGCCTATGCATCTGCATTGTTTGGCACCAGGGCATGACGTTTACGAACGTACGGCTGGGGCATCGATAACAGCGGGAGGGCCGGGAATCCCCAGGAGCTTTAAACCGGTAATGCAATCACCGGAAGCCGTTAGGGATAGTGGGCTGCGCATTCTCTAACTGTGTCATCCCGGCGCTTTTCACCATGTCGCCGACTGCCACCGCCCCGGCGGGTCAGCCCGTGACGGGGTGCGGGGTGCTGGTCGCGGTGGTGGCCACGGTGACGTCGTCGTGGTCGCACTCCCAGAACACGGAGCGGATCTCGTCGGCGATCGCGTCGGGCAGCTGCTCGTTCGTCCATGCCGTCGACGGGAACGACACGGTGACGGTGACCGTGGTCATGGGGTCGGTGGAGGACGGGCCGTGGCCGGCTCCGCCCCACTCGTACTGCCACGCGAACGCGACCTGTCCGACGGGGCCACCGTGGTACCGGTCGAACACGGCCCGGTGCTCATCGTCGGTGTGCTGCGGCCGCCGGGTGCAGGTCCACCGGGTGCCGTCGACGTCGTAGGTCGTCGCACCGCACACGGGCACGCGGGGATCGACGTCCGCGCCGGGTGCCATATCCGCGGGCGGCGCGGCGGGGTCGGTCTGGTCGTCATCGAGCGTCTCGGGGCGTTCGTAGGTGATGAACATGGGGTGCGCTTCTCTCTAGGCTGGTTGGGGCGGCGGGGATGCACGTATGGGTACGGGACATCCCCGCCGCTGCTGTCTGGGCCGCGTCACTTCCTCCTCGAAGTGGCGCGGCCCTCCTGGCTACTGGTGGGCCGGGGTGGGGGTGAGGTCGACGCGTTCGAGCACGAACCGGACCGCGGACCACGCCGACAGGTTCGGGTACGGCCAGCAGCGGCCGCCGGCGCTGAAGTCCTCGGCTCGGCCGTCGGTGAGATCGTGGTGGCCGTTAAGGGTGCCGTGCTCGTCGCAGAGGACCAGGTGCCGCATGCTGCTGTCCTCGCGGATCATCCGCTGCGCGGCGAGGTGTCCCGCAGGCGAGTAGCCCCGGGTGATGATGATGCCGTCACAGGAGTACCGAACCGCGGTCGGCATCTCGTCACCGTCACCCGCAACGAGGGTCGTGCCGTTGTCGTCGTAGGAGTCGGTCTGCCCGTTGAACGAACGCCCCTCGAACCGGCCGGTGATGGCCTGGACCTGCAGGTGGGTGGGGCCGTCGTCGTAGGAGACGTCGATCCACGCAGCCGCAGTGCCGGTGGAACAGCGCACGGAGAACTTCACGCCCGGAAACCGGGTGCGCAGTTCCTTGCGGAGCAAGGCCGCGACGGCCTTCGTGGGGACGATGGTGGTAGTCATAGTGGTACCGGTTCCTTCGGGATCGGTTGTGGGAAGAGTGATTAGGGGCGGCCGGGACCAAATTGGTGTTGGTCCCGGCCGCTTTCTCACTCCCCGCGGTCGTGCGTGAAGGTGTCGACGAACGTGGTGAAGTGCGGACCTGCCACCGATGCGGTATGGGTCAGCTGGTAGCCCTGACAGGCGCGGACCCGGAGGTCTTCGTCCCGCTCGGCGATCTTCGCCAACTGCCGCGGAATGTCGTTCTCGTCCACGACCGGGACGATGGTGGTAACCGTGTCGATGTGCTGCATGTGCTTTTTCCTTCCCTCTCGTTGTTTTGCCGTGAAGGCGACTTGTCGCCGCTAGGACGAGCGCCCGGAATGCAACCGGTCGTGGAATATATGGAGGGGACCCGCGTGCGGGGAGGGGCCGTTTATGCCGCGAAAGCCGGTTGCATTCCGGGTGATCGTCCGTACGCTGCCGAAGGCTTCACGGCAAACCAACGGGCCACAGGCCCAAACAGTGCCGGCGCAGCCGGTTCCGCCCGGAGCGCAGCGACTCCCGGCCCTGGCCGGAAGCCCTGGGCTAGTCACCCCATGAACGAGCACGCAGGACGCCCAGTCACGCGGCCATGCCGGTGCCTGTTCCGCGCGTTCGGCATGCTCGAAGCCGAGACTTTGTGCAAGACCGCACGAAGTGAGGCACAATCATGCGAGCGCATCGACGATGCGAGCTCAGCGCTCTGAGGGGGCGCATCGTCGATGCTGCCGTTTCCGACCCGAGGGGAGCCGGCCTATGTTGCTGCAGAAGCATGCTGAAGAGATGCGTGACATGTACGCGAACGAGATCGCTGCTGCTGTCCACAGCGGCGAGCCGCCGTCGCCGCTGCAGGTGGAGTCATGGGCGCGGTACGACGCCGTCGCCCGGGGCGGGGATCCCGCGGCCGGGTTCCCGCCATCCTGATCCGGGCGGACCTGGCTACTGCCGGAGGCGGGCAGGGTCACGCTCACGGGTATGCGTGATCGCGACGACCCGGACCTGGATGACCTTGAGTGGGTGTTCGAGGACTTCATTGAGGACCGCGACACCATCGAGCGGAGCACCCCGCCGGCATCGCCGTGGTGGCCGCTCAGCCGCCGGAGGCTGTGACAGCCGCGAGCTCCGTCGAGCGGCTCCGGGGTGCTTCGAGGGGGCGAAGCCCCTTCGAGTCACGGCGCAGCCGGGACGCAGCCCACGGACACCAGAACGGCCCGATGGGACATTTCCGGCCCGCGACGGGACACACGAACCGGTGCCGGGTGGGCGTGAGGGCCACTGGCTGCGACCCCCACACCGGTTCACCTACTCGGCTGCCGCGTCCTCGCCGTCCACCTGGTCGGGGTCGGGCTGGATGCCTGCGGCCAACTGCTCGACGGGGCTGAGCGGGTACCCCCACGCGGCCAACTGGTTCAGGTAGCCGCGGGACTCCGCGTCGGGGGTGCGCCACCATTCACGGTTCGCCGTGTTCTCGAACCCGGCGAACACGACCGCAAGGGACAGGTGCAGCCCCTTCGTGGGGTGTTCCTCGACCCACTGGGAGAGCGTGTCACCGTCCCACCCGGTGGTCTCGATGCCGAGCAGGCCGCGGGCGGTCACCAGACCGGACGTGTACCGGGTGGTGGCGTGGCGGGTGAGCGCGACCGCGAGGAACCGGGCGGCGTCCTTCGGTGCGTTCTTCCGCTGCAACAGGCCCGCGATCCACTCGCGGCGGACATCGTCGGCGGCGTCCCACGCCTAATGGGTGTGCAACGTCGGCGGAGGAAGCCTTTCCCACGCTCGAGTCGACCAGACCTCTCAACAAGACGGGCTGCTCCGCCGACGTTGCGGTAGAACGTTCGTGGTTGAGCCCGCTGCAGATGACACCGCTCGAATAACGCGCGAGTGCGAACTCTTCACTAGGACAGCGACATCTGCAGTCAGCTGGATCACGAACGGCTAGTGGAAGGTCGGGCCCAGAGCCCTGCCATTAGGGTGCACGCGTGATCCTCCCGGTCTCGATCCCCGATGACCGAAGAAGGGACACCACTTGAATCAACTCACTACAACCACGCCTTCGGTACGGTTCTGCGGAATCGACTGGGCTGATGACCACCACGACGTCGCGGTCATCGATGAAGCCGGCACCGTTCTGGTGACCAAACGCATCGATGACACCGCAGCCGGCCTCGCAGACCTACTCGACGTGCTCGCAACCTACGGGGACACACCTCAAAACCCGATCCCGGTTGCGATCGAGACGAGCCGCGGACTGCTCGTTGCCTGCCTTCGAGAAACAGGACGCCCCATCTACGCCATCAACCCGATGGCCGTAGCTCGCTACCGCGACCGGTCCTCCGTCGCCGGCCGCAAGTCCGACGCATTCGATGCCCGCACGCTGGCGAACATCCTTCGGACGGATCGGCATGAGCATCGTGCGCTACCGGAAGACACCACTCTGGTGCAGTCGATCCGTGTGCTGGCCAGAGCTCAGCAGGATGCGGTCTGGGACCGGGTGCAGCTGCAGAACAGGCTTCGAGCGCATCTGCGTCAGTACTTCCCCGGCTTCCTCGACGCCTACGAGAAGGCATCAGGCGGTCTCTCCAGACCGGACGCTCGAGCCGTGTTGGCGATTGCCTCCACTCCTGCTGCGGCGTCCCGCGTGACGAAGGCCCAACTCCGTGCCGCTCTTCGCCGAGCTGGACGACAGCGCGGAATCGAAGCTGAAGTCGACCGCGTCCAACGCACGTTCCGGGAACAGCAGATGCGGCAAGCGAGCGACATCGAACTGGCTATGGGACACCAGTGCTTGGCTCTCCTGCGACAGCTTGATGCCGCCGCAGTCAGTGCGAGAGAGCTCGAGCAGGCGCTCCTCGCCGCGTTCGACACTCACCCCGACGCCGAGATCCTCACGAGCTTCCCGGGCATGGCTGGCATCAGTGCGGCACGAGTTCTCGGCGAGATCGGGGACGACCGAACACGCTTTATCGATGCTCGCGGCCTCAAGGCCTACGCCGGCAGTGCGCCAATCACGCGAGCAAGCGGCAAGAGCTCATTCGTCAGTAGACGCCGAGTAAAGAACCATCGACTCGCAGACGCTGGCTACAACTGGACCCTCGCATCGCTCCGTAACTCCCCTGGCGCACGGAGCCACTACGACCGCCGCAGAGCCCTCGGCGACCGCCACAGCGCAGCACAACGCAACCTCTACAACCGCTTCCTCGGCATGCTGTTCCACTGCATCCAAACTCGAACGCACTTCGACGAAGAAGCAGCATTCGGCCATGCAGCTACCGCTCCTCTCCCCGCGGTGGAAGCGGCCGCATAGCCTCGTGCATCGTCGATCAACCAGCTATCGAGAAGGCTCGTTTTCCGCTCCGCCAACAAGACATGCCCTAGCTGCCGCAGACGAGCTGCTCGCCGTGGAAGGATCGTGTGGGTGTGCCGTCGCGAGGCTCTAACTACCTCGTAGCGCTGCATCGTGAGTGTGCGATACGTGACCCCGCTCCACCGCGCGTCATGTCCCTCCTCTGACGCAGATCCAGCCTCGGGGTCATCAACTCAGCAGTAAGCGCTGCATACGCCTTGACCGGATCAGGATGAACTGAAGGGCCGCCGCGGCATGCGACGACCCTTCAGATCGACTGTTTCAGATCACCCAAACGAGAAGTCCGGCCCGTCTGAATAGCAGATAGTTCCATCCTCCAGAACACTACGAGCGGCAGAATTGAGCGCCGGTACAAGCGCGGTGCCGGGCCCCACCGCCTTGATGGAACTGCTTTTGCGCCAGTAACCGTCCCCGGCACCACCGTGCCAGTTTTTCGTACCTCCGGTGATGAACCCGTTGGCCTGGACCCGCCAGTTAAACTCCTGGTAGGGCAGTCGGACGGTGAATCCTGTCTTGAAGTTCACCATGTCGTTCGCGCCCTTACTGCCGGTGAGCACACTGATTCCGCAGTTGCCAGGTTTTGTGCCTTGGGGTGTAACTGCGTCTGCGCTTGCGCCGAGCGCTTTGGCAGCGGCGGTTGCGTCGAAAGCCTTTGCCTTCGCGGCCTCTGCCTTTGCGGCCGCGGTGATCGGCACGCTCGATTGCGAGCCGTCTGCTGCGGTGACGATCTTGAAACCGTGTGCTTCCGCCACCGCTGGGTCGTAGCCCGCTACCGTCATAGTGCCGACGCTCGTCGTTGTTTCCGGCGTCGGTGTGGGCGTCACGGTATCGGCGTTTGCCGCCGGCACGAAAACTAGCGACGCTATCGCCCCGATCCCCGCCGCCATGATGAGTGTGTTCCGCTTGCGCATACTTCTCCCCTACTCACTCAGCCTCGGACCCCTACCCCGATTGGACCTGAGCCCTTGTGCCAGACCGTAAGCAGCCTGTCGCACCCCAGTCAAGGGACGGAACGAATCTGGCAGAACCCTCAGTCCCGAAGGGAACAGCTGTTTCGACTAGACGATCAACCAGCGCAGCGCTTCGGGCCAGTCCTCGACTTCGTAGGGGTCGGCATTCGAAGAGGAGCGGGTCGCGATGTAGCGAGGGCGCACTTGCGCCGAAGGAGCCGTCACCTCTCGCAACACTCCCGTGCGCTCCCCGTCGACGGCTACGACCCATCCCTTCTCGCCATCGAAAGAGAGCCTGAGGTCGTGCCCGTCGAGCCGCAGTGCTTGATCTTCGTAGGTGAGTTCATGCATGGGGACAAGCTACGCAGATGAGCACATTGAGACAAGGGCGTCCAACGATCGCCAGGCCCGATTACAAGACACGCCCTAGTCGCCCAGGACTAGTTGATGAAGAGGGACGCCGCCACAAGCGTCAGCACCAGCACGATGAAGCCCTCCACGAACCACGGGACTTCAGGCGGCGCCCATCGTTGCTGGCCCCACCCGTGGTACCGAACGGTCTTGAGCACGGCAACGACTAAGAGCCCTGTGCCGACGGCGGCGCCGACGATCAGGATCAGCAAGAACGAGTCAACTGGCCCATGAGCCCGATGCTAGAGCACCACCGTAAGAGCGGTACACCGAGAGTGGCTCCTTCGGAAGTCGCCCGATGCGAGTATCCGGACCGGACTAGCGCGCGGCCAGGGGTCGAGGGCTTGACACGTTAGCAACGTGGAAGGTCTTGTTGTTGGCGACCAGGATCCGGCGCGCGGCCTTGCGTTCCGCAGCCTCGGCTGCGCGGTCCTCGTCGGACTTCTCCGCCTCCGGCGTTCCGCCGACCGGGATGGCCTGGCGGAACGACTGGTAGCGGGCATGGTGGGCGTCCGGCGTGGTGCACACCTGCACCGGCTCCGGCGTCCCCCACTCGCGGACGTGCCACGCAGCCCCCGCGCACTCCGCGTGCGCCTCCGGGTCGAGGCCGTGCCGCTCCTGGTAATCGGTCACGTCATCGGCGGCATCGGTGAGGCGATCCAACGACTCGTAGTCGTCGTCCTCCCCCACCACCCGGCGACCGGCCTTCACGAGGTCCGCGCGCACTTGCACGCGGGCCTGGCGGCGCTCGGCGTCCTGGCGGAGCCGGGCGGCGGTGTGGGTCAGTTCGTCGTCGCCGTACCCCTCCGCAATGCACTCGGTCAGTTCGGTGACGGCGTCGGCGTCACCGTCGAACTCGGCCAGCAGCAACGCCTGCGTGAACGTCGCCTGACCACTGGACACGGCGGCGGACGCCGTGTCCGACTTCGCCACGGTCAGGGTCTGCTTCACCGTGTCCCGCTTCGTCCCGGTCTCGCGAGCGATCGCGGTGACCGACAAGCCCTCGATCTCCAACTGCCGGTACGCGGCGAGGCGGTCACCGTCCGTCAGGGCGGTGCGGCGCTCGTTCGCGACCAACTGTTCTGCGATCCGCGCCGCGGCGCTGTCGCCACGCTCGGTGACGAACACCGGCACGTCGCGTCCGGCCTCGCGGGCGGCGAGGACGCGCATCTGCCCGTCACGGACCACCACGGCCCCATCCGCGTTGCGGTAGCCGATGGTCGGCAGGAGCACCCCGTGGCGCTTCACGGACGCGAGGAACGCGGGGTCGAGGTCGGCGGCGGTGCGGACGTTGTCCTCGATCACGACGTCCGCGGCGGGGACGTGTACCAGGTCCACGCCGGTCGCGGCGGGAGCCGCGTCGGCCGGGGCCTTTGTGGTGCTGTCCTCGGTGATCGTGTCGGGCTGGGGCTCGTCCGTCAGGTGGGTGACGGCGATGTGTTCTGCAATGCTCATTGGTTTGCTACGCTTTCCGGTAGTGACCGGGTGCGGGTCCTGGCAAGTACGAATTGTCGGGAATTCCGCACCCGGTCTGTTTCATTTCGTGGGTGCTGCTGCGGGTGTTACTGGTGGAGCGCCGCGGTGAGCGCTTCGGCCCGGGTGAGCGCCGCACGGGCGTGCTGGAATGCGGTCATGACGGCCGTGTACTGATCCGGCGACAGGGACCGGGTATCCCCGGCGTCGTCGTAGGTCAGGAACAGGACCGTGCCGAACAGCGGCGACGCCGCCCGCGACCGGCCCAGGGCAACCGCTGCGACGGTGGCGAGGTCGTTGCGGTCCCCCGCGTACATGCCCTCGTCATCGATCCACGCGTCGATCCGGCCGTCGAGGCGGACCACGTCCACCATCCGGCAACCGATCTGCTCCCTGGTGCCCTGCAGGGTGGACTGCGCCGCGTTCACGACGACGCCCTCGACCGCACCATCTGCGGTCGCTCGGATACCCATCATCTTCATTTCCTTCTTCCTCTCCCTTTCGTTGTTTGCCCGGGAAGGCACGTAGTGCCGATAGGACGAGGAGCCGGGGTGCAAGCCCAAAGCGGCGACGCTCCGAGAAGTTTCGACCGGCCCCGTCCCGCCGACGTAGGAGATCCAGCTGACGGGGCCGGTCGAAAGTTCTCGCGTGCGGCGGTGGCGACGGCTTGCGGCCCGGAACCTCGTCCGTACAATCGCCGAAGGCTTCCCGGGCAAACAACGAACCCGGCAGGGTTCAACAAGCACTGGCCGGCTTGCCGGCTCACATCAGTCAGGACAGGCCGCCGCAGGCGGGGCAGCTCAGACCAGAACAGCCGGCACGGCGGCCCGCTCACGTCTCTTACCGCGAGCTGCAGCAACACCGGGCCGCTCCCCCGTCAAGCCGTGCTGATTGCACGGTATGAGCGAGTTCGTGCGGACCAGCCCGGGACGGAACCCCGACAATCGCGACGCGCACGGCGTCGACCTCGTCGTCGACGACACCCGGCCAGCGACCCGGCTGCTGATCCGCGGCGCGCTGCCCCACACGCTCGAGCAGGGCGGCCGCGTCTGGGCCACCACCGCCGAGGCACACGACGGCGCCGGCGGGCCGCCGATCGCGGTGTACCGACCACAGACGTGAAGCGGCCCCGGCCTGCAAGGGGGGACAGCAGGACCGGGGCCGGTGCTGCTCGGACCAAATTGGGGGCAGATCCGAACGGCCGCGCTCGAACGTGTTGGGGGGAACAGCCCGAACGCAACTCCACGGTATCGCTAGAGCGCCTAGCGAGTCACCCCGACACGTTATGAGGCTGCTGAGACTCCGCTCGATGCTTCACCGCAGTCCGCCACACCCACGCAGCCGTCGCCGCCTGACCGCTCCCCCACTCGACCAGGACCGCGTCACCAGTCGCCGCGATCGCCTTCGCCTCCACCCGCCGGTCGACACCGCAGTAGGTGCGGATCCATGCCCACACCGGCGCTGCCAGCCGGACGTCGCCCGCAGGTCAGTCTGTACATCACAGTCGATACCTGGCCTTGGCAGCACGGTGCTGTTACTTGGCGCTCTGGAGGATCTTTCGCCGGGTAGCCGCAGTACCGAATGGCGACACCGGCTGGTGCCCCATCGAGACGGTCAGCGCCTGGCTGAAAGCGCTGGAGCGTCCCCGTACCGAGGATCGATCAAGCTGTTCGCTGGCGTGTTTGAGCTTGCCCCTTCGACGCTCGCTGCGCCTGATTTTCGGTAGGGAGGTGTCTCCAGAGGCGTTCCTGGTCCATCCATGCCTGCCGCCGGCCAGCACGGATCCCGAGCACCGCCCGGGAGACAAGTATCAGGGCGAGACCTGCGCCATAGGAGATCCAAGCCCAAGCCGCCCATCGATCAATGAATGCACCAGCGACCCACACTAGGAGGGAGAATGACCCCATGCAGAACAATGCGACGCCTACTGCGCGCGCACGAGCCTCGGTTGGGGCGCGGCGCTCGAGGACCCATCGGGTTGCACGCTGGTCCCGTTCGTCCTCAATGAGTTGACGGACGGTCTCGGAGCGGACATTGGTCGCGATGGTGGTGAGTCGTTCCACCATCGCGAGTGGGTGGCGATCGCGGCTGACCGTCCAAGTGACCGTGGCGATCGCTGCGGCACCGGCGAGAGCTGTCGCGAGTGGCTGCGGCCAATCAGTCACGAAGCCCACTCCCACGATGAGCTCGCCGGGCTGCTCAACGCTTGTGCTCCTCGCCCCCGCCGTCCGCGGTGTACGTGTCGTCTTCGCTGGCGCTTGCCGTCAGGAAGCCCGTGCCGTCGTCGCCCTCTTGTACGTACCCAATGAGTCCGGCGTCGGTGCCGTCGTCCCCATTGCCGCCTGGTGCGCTTTCGTCGAAGCCTGGTCGTCCCATCGTCACCCTCCCAGAGTCTGAGTTGCGAACACGATCGTAAGTGCAGCAACCGACAGCAGCAGCGCAGCTGACCCGGCTGCTACCCACTGTGCCCGAGCGATCAAGTCGGCCTCACGCGTACTGATGACATCAGCCTTCTGTCGCACCAACTGCGTCTCGATGGAGGCTGCGTACAGCTCCGAGTCCAGGTAGAGATCGGCAAGTCGCTGCGCAACGAGCCCGATTCGACGTCCCGGTCGAAGCGCCACTGTGGCGCACAACAACCCAACGCACGCGAAGCCCAACGCGAGGACACCAATCCAAGGAAGAACAGTCCACAGCTGCGCAACGGATGCGGCAATGATCACGCCAGCCGCAACAGCCAAGAACGAAGCCTTGTTCAAGACGCTGGCGACTCGCTGGTCGACGTCAGCTGTCAGCCGGTCCATCTCCTCGTTCAACAGCCGAACCCGGTCGAACTTCCGACGACGGGCGGCTGTCGCATCCTGCTCAGGTTCCGCATCCACGGGAGGTTCCCCTTTCCGACCCTCATCATGACAGCAGCTCACGACACTCCTCGGTCCGTGTGGAGCGACATCCACCACGCGAGCAGGAACGGGCTAAGTCGAGACGTCGGCGAAGACCACGTCCGACAGGTATGGGCATCTTTGGGTCGGTGCGGGTTCGTCTCGGCGACACCGTCCTGTCACCCATATCGTTGTCACATGGCACGTACGGGAACCAAGGCTGCGGCAGCGTCGACAGCTGCATATCGGCCGGATGCCACCACAGAGATGCTCACCTCGCTGCGGTCATGGTGGGCGCACCGGGCAGCACACGCGGGCCTGTCTGGTCGGTGGCTCGACCCGGAGCACGCCGTCAGCGGCATCGCGCCAGCGTTTGACGAAGCGCCGGGTGCAGCAGATCTCCACGATCGGTCCGGGCATGAGCTCGGACAGGCATACGTGCAGACCCTTTCCCCTTCTAGCCGTGCACAGCATGGCCAGCACTACACCCCTGCCGATCTGGCGGATCACCTGTGGGCTCAGACGCGAGCGGCGTTGGGGTGGAACAGCGAGGACCACCGGCTGCCTGGACTGCTTCGCGACCCCGCGGCCGGATCCGGGGCGCTGCTGCTGCCACCGCTGCGTGAGCATCTGCGCGCCGCCGCCGCCGATGACTCGGCACTGACGCTCGCTGCGCTGCCGCAACTAATCGAAGGCATCGATCAGGACGGCCATGCCGCATGGGTAGGAAGCGTGATCCTCGCAGCGGAAATGCTGCCAACGCTCGCCCGGGTCCCGGACAAGCACCGACGGCCGTTGCCCGCTCTCATCCGCCAAGGCGACGGCCTAGACCCTGCCCTCACGCCGGCGGCGATTGCGATCATGAACCCGCCCTACGGCCGGGTGTCCCTGGACGCTACGACCCGTGAGCAGTACGCGCACGTGCTCTACGGGCACGCCAACATCTACGGCCTGTTCATGGCCGAAGGAGCCCGCAATCTCACCGTCGACGGCGTGCTCAGTGCACTCGTTCCGACAAGCTTCGCCGCAGGGCTCTACCAGCACCGGCTCCGGGGCTACCTGTCCGAGCAAGCACCACTGCGGAGCGTGGCGTTTGTTCTGGACCGCAGCGGATCCTTCACCGGCGTACTCCAGGAGACCTGCTTAGCGGTGTTCCATCGGCAGCGGCACCGCAAGACCACCGTGTCACGAGTCAACGGGCACATCGAGCCCGTTGCATCCATCGCTCCGCCAAAGGGGGAAGGCCCGTGGCTCATCCCTCGGGATCCAGCCGACGCAGTGACCGCGGCAGCCGCGGCCCAGCTCCCACTCACATTGAGTGCCGCCGGCTACCGCGCTTCGACGGGGCCGCTGGTGTGGAATCGGCGCCGCGAACATATCCATGCCCGCCCAGGAAAAGCACGACGAGTGATCCTGTGGGGTGCAGACATCGACGGCGGTGCAGTGCGCTGCGCTCCCGCACGAAACCCGCAACGTTACCTCGCGCTGCAGAACGACCGCGACATCGAGGTGATGACACTCACCGCACCTGCTGTGTTGGTGCAACGCACCACAGCGCCCGAGCAGATACGTCGTCTCGTCCCCGCGGAACTCACATCCGAGACATTGAAGGAGCTCGGCGGCAGCGTTGTCATCGAAAACCACGTGAACGTCCTCCTTCCCACGACGCCGAACCCGCTACTGTCCCGAGGTGCGGTCGCACGGATCCTCGCTACACGGACCCTGGACCGCGTGATGCGGTGCCTCAGTGGCACCGTCGCCGTGTCTAGCTACGAACTCGCCGCGCTACCACTGCCTGACGCCGAAGTGCTCGCCACGTGGGAAGACCTCACCGGAGACGAGTTGGAGGCCGCCGTGGCGAAGGCCTACAGGCTCAACTGATGCCAACGCTTCGCCCCATCATCAGCCGAGAGCTGGCCGCCGAACGGCTTCTGAAAATCTTCCCCCGAGAGGCATTCGACACAAACCTTTCCAGCCCCATCTCTGCCGCAGGCGTCGCCGCGCTCATCTACGTCGGAGCCGTCGGCCCCGGCACAGACACCGTGTGGGCACGGCCCTCCACCGCACTGTGGATGCAAGAAGACGTCCTCCTCCACGCGGCCGCAGATGAACGCCGGCTCGCATGGGGGAAAGCCGCGATGCGCGGACGAGAGAAAGTCGCCGAGCTCCTGGGCTCGTGGGGCATCACGTTCCAGCAGTGGTACGCGCAAGACTCACGCGAGTCCCTCCGCGACGACTCGTGGAACCTTCTCCGCGCCAACAACGCGATGGTGACTCGACCAGGGGTGAAAACCAACTCGTCAGCAGCGCGATGGGCGCTCGCTGACCACTTCGCGGACCTCTTCGACCCGGCACTCGAAGATGATCAACTCGACACCGCGATCACGACGTGGATCGAAACCCACATGACCACAAGCGCCCGGGCCAAGGCCATGGCCGTTCGCGACCATGCGCGCGCAGCCGACGCAGTGAAAGTCACGCTCCCTGACGGCTCGGTCCGGCTCCTCGAGCCGGGCCACGCCTCACTGATTCTCAAGGGCGTTGTCGAGGAGTGGGCGCCGCGGAAGCTGCACACTCCCATGGTCCTTGCGATCTCGGAACCCGGAGACAAACAAGCGTACGTCGACGAGCAACGACTCCAGACGCTTGGTGTCTCCATCTCTGTCAGCAAGCTCCTGCCCGATGCGCTGCTCTTCGATGCCGGACCAGACGGCACATTCTGGGTCGTCGAAGCCGTCTACACGGACGGACCCATCGACGCCGAGCGGAAAGCGCAGCTCCTTCAATGGGCGGCCGCGCAACAGATCCCGCCAACCGAGGTCGCGTTCCTCACCGCATTCGAGAGTAGGAACGCCAGCCCAGCCAAACGCCGGCTGAAAGACCTTGCACCAGGCACGTTCGCTTGGTTCCGCGACGAGCCAGAGTTCGAACTCGGATGGGATGCGATCAGCGGCGCCGGGAGTCAGCTCGCCCCCGTCACTCTCCTGAAGCCCAAGGCCCCCTGACACACTGGGCTGCAACCAACCGTTAGGAGCATCCCGTGGCGCAGAAAGTCACCACCCATCTCATCGACGACCTCACCGGTGACACCATCGAACTCGGCACCGGCAAGACCGTGCAGTTCTCCTTCGACGGTGGCCACTACGAAATCGACCTCACCGACGACAACGCGGATGCCCTGCGGGAAACCTTCTCCGACTACGTCGCCGCGGCACGCAAGGTGACGGGTCGTGGTGGGCGTGGCAGCTCGAGCAGCAAGCCGCGCAGCAACCCGGACGAGCTCGCGAAGATCCGCGAATGGGCCGCCGCAAACGGCCACGACGTCTCCTCCCGCGGCCGTATCAGCCAGACCGTCCGCGACGCCTACGACGCCGCACACTGACACGTTCAAGCACTCCCCCGCTACGCTCACCTCGAGCACTGTCGCAGGGACTCCGGCCGGACCGTCACGACACTGATGGTCCGGCCGTTCCTGTTCCCACACCCTGTGCGCAGGATCGGCCGGGGGCGATGCAGGTGCTCCTCCTCATCAACGCAAGCCGACAGGGCACCATCGTCGGCGCGTTCGCCTTCATAGAAGCAGCCAGACGCTACGTCCGCCAAGTCGACCCGAGCCGCACCTTTACGTACGACATCAGCGAAGTACCCTGGTTCGACAACTACGACAACTACGACAACTACTGAATCGCGCTCTCCAGCGAATGCCACTCCCGCCGATACGTCGCTCTTATGTCAACTCCCGAGACGAACGCACTTTTCACTTCACCCTCGAGGGAATCAGATCGCCTCAGATGCGTTCAATACGCTCATCGAGTTGCGCATCTGTAAGGGGAACAAATGCCGACTGCTGCTTACTGCGGTACCCTCCGAGAACATCAGTTCCGTCCTTTTTAAAAATACGCTCTGTCTGCTTTCGATTCGTGGTGCGTGTAGGAAGCGAACTAGAAAATGTCCGCAATGTTTTTTTAGAAAAGCGCGGGCGCAAGACAGCTTGCTTGCGACGCTGGACAACTATCATATTTTCGGACTGAAGATAATCAAGAAGAGGCACCTGATAATACTGACCAAATGACATTTGTATTTTGTAATTGACAAAAGCTTTGGGGACAAGTAGAAGCGCTTTCGCATCTGCTTGAGGGACTGTAATCCTCTTACTCCTCCACGCCAGCGAAGGCTGGTCCCAGTATGACACCTCCTCGGTGACGCTCCGCCGTCTGGTTGCCAGTGACGGATACTTGCGCGTCATGTCCAATGTGAACTTTTCAAGTGTTTCTAGAATGATTCGCGCGGTGATGTCGGAGGTAATATCTCTATCGATACCCTCGACAAAAAGGGGAATATCCTCGACGTACTTCAACGTCGCGATCGCCCGGTGGCATAGAGGATTAGTGCGCAACTCCGTCCAAATTCGCGTACCAAGATCTTCTGCAGCACCATGGCCGTTAGTCCCCGATTTTGACAGACCCAGCCTGGTGTAGCTGATCTCTGAGAACTGCTGGAGATCGGCTTCTCCCTGACGAAGAGTCGCTCGATTCGTGGACCTCAACTTGATGAGAGTTTCGTCGAAAAAGTTGTTGAGTGCCGTGGCGGCCATCTGTCCGTAGACATCACCCGACGCGGCGGCGGCTCGAATTGCACTCGGATCGATGAAAAGTCGGTTGTCGCGTTCTACGTGAACATCGACAAAATCAACCGGACCTGCAATCGAAAAATCTACCGTGATTCGCGTCATCGCGACCCCCTCTGCTACTGAGTCGAGCTACAGTGCCCTACCTCTCTTACATCTTTGCATACATGATCCCCAAAATATTCGAGGCGACTCCGACACGTTAAGGGTCAGCGGCATCTTTGGTGCACGAGGTTCATCCGGAGCGGGTGCCTCGGTCGAGACAAGTCGCTCAAGAACTCTTCCGGCGGTCTGTAGCGCTTGGGTATGCCCTAACGCCGGACGGGGGTCGTTGGGCTGTCCGCGTGGTTCTGGGGTGGGCTCCGGACCTTGAGCAACAGGTCTGTACACGGGTCTAGAGGTTCCGCATCAGTGCCCGCGCCGATCAGCGGGTGGTGGGTGAGCCCAGATTCGGGAAGCCGCGCTTCGTTCAGCGGTACCGGTAGAACCCCTCGCCGGATTCGACGCCGTACTTGCCCTTGTCGAGGTACTCCGACTGCAGGTACGCAGCCCACGCCTGAGCGCCCTCGTCCGGTGATGCGCTCGCGATGGCGTGTGCAGTCCGCAGGCCGACGATGTCGAAGATTTGGAAGGGTCCGACCGGTGCGCCGGTGCCGATTCGCCAGGTCGTGTCCACGGTCTCCGGGTCGGCGACGCCCCGTGCAACAAGCTGGGATGCTGCGTCGAGGAGTGGGACGAGGAGGGAGTTGAGGACGTAGCCGGGCTGCTCTTTCCGGACTCGGATCGGCACCATGCCGATCTCTTCAGCGAAGGCCGCGACCCGCTCATACACGGCAGGGTCCGTCTGCTCAGTTCCCATCACCTCGGCGGTGTTCTGCCGCCAGACGTGGTTGGCGAAGTGCAAGGCGAGGAACCGGTCCGGTCGCCCCGTGGCGTCGGCGATCGCGCTCGGCAGCAGTGTCGATGAGTTCGTGGCGAACACGGTCTCCTCGGGTGCGACCGCCGCGAGCTGCTGATACACCTCCCGTTTGAGGTCAACACGCTCGGGGACCGCTTCGATCACCAGGCCCGCATGGGCGGCCGCTGCCGCGAGGTCCGTCGCGAACGCGATCCCGGCCGCGGCTTCCGTGGCGGCCGCGCGGTGGTCCTCACCGACGTCAGCGACGTACTGCTCGATGATCGCGACCAAGCGCTGCCGTCCTGCGGCGACGGCATCATCGTTGATGTCGTAGAGCGTGACTGGGACACCGTGCGTGGCGGTTTGGAACGCGATCTGGGATCCGAGGACACCGGCGCCGAGGACGGTCACCGCACTGAAAGTCGTCATGTCAGCCAGTGTCGCACCGCAGTCGGAGAACACCACCGGACGCGGGCAGCAAGATCACGGCACACTGAACCCGATTCGCGATCGCGAAGCACCGAACTCCGGCCACGGCCCTAGAGCGTCTGACCGGCTCCGAAAGACCGGCCGATACCGGGCTCTTTTGTCAGCACTGCCACGCGTGCACACCTTGGCGTGAACTTTCGTCAACCGGTATGCGGGTTACCCGCAGATCGACGGATCAGGGCACAGTGTGTACCGGTGGACCTGTTCGGGTCAGAGCCACCACCGAGGTGCCGGTGCACCCCAAGCGCAAGGACAGCGACACCAACTCGGGCGGAGAACCCACCTCCCCGGAACAGGACGCATCATGAGCGGCCCCGCACACCCCGATCACGACAAGCCTGCCGACGACGTCGCCAACCCGAAGGACGTCGACCCAATCGACGGCACCGACGAAAACGACCGCCCGGTCGACAATCCCTCCGGCTGACCTACCGTCCCTACGCCCCGCGGCCACGCGAGATCAACCGGTACCCGCTGTATCGCGCCATGCCGAGACGCATCACGGAGCAATCGGGTAACCGGTGCGCTGTGGAGTTGGCGGGCCCGTTCGGGTCAGCACCGCCACGAGGTGCTGACGTGCGTTCCCTGCCTCGCGCCTCCCGCATCGTGGCGCGGCTCGAGGCGGACGCGCTCATCACGAGATCCACCTGCAAGACCGATGGCCGAGCTGTCATCGTCACTTTGACACCTAAGGGCGAAGACGTCTTGAAGGCAGCCACGCCTCGTCACGACCGGCTCGTTCGAGAATTCCTCGTCGACGCCCTTTCCGCGGAGCAGCTGGCACAGCTGCGCAACATCGCCTCGACCCTCGAAGTCCACCTCCACCCCGACATGGCGTCACCCGTAGATCGCCAACGCGTTGTGACCGCCACCTGAGCGACCGTGCCTCGGGGCCCTGAGCGCGGAGAACAACCGTGCCGGGGGGGGTGTCATGGGTGCACGGTCGCAGACGTATACGCCAGAAGCGAGATGTCCCGGCTTTTTCGCATGTTCATCAGTGCTAGTCGGGCGACGTTGCCGCCGCTCGCGTCGTGTGAGACTCGGCGATGAGGCCACCTTGCGAGCCGCACCCGCCGCTGAGCGATCACAAAACGCCACCAACAAGCGATAAAGCCCACACTCAGGGGGGAGCGGTCGTGGCCGGCGATCGTCCGGTGGACGACCGGCTTACGAGACAGACGTTGCGTCAGCTCGCGGCGTCCTCCGCGGTCCCGTTCAGCAGGTTCGCGAGTCCCTCGGGTGCGCGGGCGCCGAAGATGAGGTCGATGGTCTCGTGTGCGGCGATGGCTTCTTCCTCGGCGCGGGCGAACATGACCTCCTCGTAGGCGGTGAGCGCGGCGTCGATGTCGTCCGGGTGGGCAACGATCGCCTCGGCGAGCTCGGCGCCGTCGAGCATCGCGGTGTTCGCGCCTTCGCCACCGGGGAGTGTGACGTGCGCTGCATCGCCGATGAGGGTCACGCCTGGGGTGTGCGGCCACCGGTGGTCGTCGGGGAGCTTGTAGATGCTCCGCAGCACGGGAGGCGTATCGGCATCTGCAATCAGCGCGACGAGCTCGGGCGCCCAGCCGTCGAACTCCGCGGCGATGCGCGCCTTGGTGCTTGCCGCGTCGGAGAAGTCGATGTCGTCGAACCAGCTGAGGGGTCTGCTCAAGATCACGTAAGTGTGGATGATCTCTCCCGCCTCGCGATGCGTAAGGAATCCTTTGCCTGGGATGAGGGCGTACATGGCGCCGTCGCCAGCAACCAGGGACGTCGTGCTGTGCCGTTCGTCGACGTCGTGGAGGAACGTGTCGATGTAGCTCATGCCCGCGTACACCGGCTTCTCGACGGAGACCAACGCTCGCACCTTCGACCACGTCCCCTCGGCGCCGACGAGCACGTCGCTGTGGGCGGTGGAGCCGTCCGTGAAGGTCAGCTCGTGGCGGCCGTCGCCGAGAGGGGCGACATCGCGGAGCTTCTTGCCCCACTGCACCGTGCCATCCGGGAGGGACTCGAGGAGGATCCGGCGGATGTCGCCCCGTCGCGCCTCGGGACTTGCCATCGACCCGTCGTCGGGCAGGTCGGCCAAAAGCGTGGCGTTCCGATCGAGGACGCGTTGTCCTGCGCCGCCGACATGGATGATCGACCGGTATTCGTTCATCAAGCCGGCCTCCTGGAGGGCGAGCTGCCCGTTGTGCTCGTGCAGGTCCAGCTGGCCGCCCTGGGAGCGGGCGCCGGCGTCGGCGTCTGCCTCGAACACAGTGACGTCGATGCCGTGCAGGTGCAGGACCCGGGCAAGGGTGAGGCCGCCGAGCCCGGCGCCGACGATGCTGACTGAAGGAGTCATGGTGTGCCTTTCTTCGAAGTTGGACCGTTGGTCCAACCGAAGTGTGGACCGACGGTCCACTTGTGTCAAGATGGGCACATGACGAACCCGGCGCCCCGCATCCACAAGCGCGTCGACGCCCTCTCCCGCGAGCAGATCGTGCAGGCGACGATCCGGCTGCTCGACTCATCCGGTGAGAGCGCGCTGACCGTCCGGGCGCTCACCGAGCATCTCTCGACCGGCCGTGGTGCGATCTACCACTACGTCACGGGCAAGGAGGAGCTCCTCGAGGCCGCAACGGACGGCATCATCAGCGCGGCGCTCGAGAGCCCCGCGAACGTTCTAGGCCCTCGCGAATCGCTCCGGCACCTCGCCCTAGCCGTGTTTGATGCCCTCACTGAGCACCACTGGGTAGGGAAGCAACTGGCGCGGGAGCCACGACAGCCTGCCGTCCTCCGCATTTGGAAGGGCATCGGAGCCGGCCTCGGGCGCTTGGGAGTGTCCGGCAGCGCCAGCGCTGATGCGGGAGCGGCGCTCATGAACTACCTGCTCGGAGCGGCGGCGCAGAACGCAGCCGCCTCTCACCACTTGCTCTCCGACAGCGACAGGCAAGCATACCTGGAGGCATTCGCGGCCGAGCTGACCCGCAGCGACTCTGATGCCGTCTCTGAGCAGACTGCCGCGGCCCTCGTGGAGCATGACGACCGTGAGCAGTTCATCAACGGCCTGAACATCTTCCTCGCCGGCATCGAGACCGGCGGGGATACCAGCGTGCGCCTGTCCCACAACCCACTGCGATAGAGGTTCAGCGCGGAACGCAAGCGCGTCGGGCAGGGCTCAGCGTCCGATGAAAGATCGGCTACCGGGACGTGAACAAACCGGAGGGCTTCGGCGAGACCTTGACCCTCCGAGACTGACCCCCTGGCCGGCCGAGTCATCATCCGCAGCACCGACCCCGGCACAGCCCCGCAATCACCAGGCGCCGAAACGTGAACCACAACGCCGCGGTGCCGGCAGCGGCAGATGCGATCGGGATTCTGCCGAGCAGCTGCAGGATCGTGAGCCGTCCCATCGAGCGTTCACACCCGAGTGCGTACCACCGAGATCACTCGCCGAGCAGGTCATCTAACACAGCCGCTGCTTCAGGGACAAAACTGTTGCAGGTTTCGCGGAACGATTTAGTCTTCGAGGGCGTCGATCAGTGGTTGGAGGATTGCGTGCATCTGAGCGCCAGCAGCCTCACCATCCCCCGCCACGATGGCGTGCACTAAATCCCGGTGTTCACGAGAGAACTGGTCCTCATCACCAGACACGTCGGCATCGAGTGCATCCGCGAACACCGCGACCAGGCCCTCGTAAACCTCTGCGAGGAGCGTGTTCGACGATGCGATAATGATCGCGACGTGGAGTGCAGTGTCTGCGGCAAGACGGTCTGCCCGATCACCTGTGCACCATGCCGTCCGGCGCGCTTCGAGCAGCGCCAGCAGGCCTTCGGCTTGCGCGTCCGACCGGCGCCGAGCCGCCAACCGTGCGGCAACCGTGTCGAGCGCAAGTCGAAGTTCGAGGGTGTCACGCCGCGGATTCGCGGCGGCACGACGACTCAACGCACCCCCGAGGTCCGATCGCGCAGTGACGAACGTGCCCCGACCCTGCTCACGGCGCAGCATCCCCGCCTGAACGAGTGAACTGACGGCTTCACGAACCGTGTTGCGTCCAGCACCGCTCCAAGCAACGAGCTCGGATTCGACCGGGATGCGCAACCCAACAGGCCAGCGCCCCGACGTGATCTCATCTCGGATGGCGTCGACCACACGGTCACCGAGCGCTCCGCGGGACTCATGCACAGACACGCCTCCAACTTAGACAATGAAATTCATGGGATGATCCCATCTATGCCTCCTTTTGCCCTGCCCGCCCCGAGGAGGGCTAGCGGCCTCATCCTCCTCCTTGCGGTGTGTCTCACGGCCTTGAACTTGCGCACCGCCGTGACCGGGTTTTCAGCAGTCGTCGACATCGTGCAGGAGTCCCTGCTATTCGGGCCGACGGTCACGGGGCTGCTCGGGACGCTGATCACCGGGTGCTTCGCGGCGTGCGCGTTCGTCGCGCCGGTACTCGCGCGACGCTTCGGGCTCGAGCATGCAGTCCTGGGTGCCGTGGCGATCACGACTGTCGGCCTCGCGCTCCGCGCGGCGGCCGAGTCGGCTGGAATGCTGATTGCGGCGACGGTCGTCGGCTTCGCCGGAGTCGGCGCGGCCAACGTTCTGCTGATCCCGATCGTCAAGGAGCACTTCCCCGACCGGGTGAAGGCGGTCAGCACGCTGTACATGCTCTTGCTACAGGTGGGGCAATTCGTGGCGCCGGTGGTGGGCGTCAAACTGGCAACCGCTGCCGGTTGGCGTGTCTCGCTCGGGCTGTGGCCGGCGCTCACCGGGATCGCGACGCTGCTCTGGTTGGTCGTCGTGCTCAGGACGAGCCGACGGGCCGGCCTGGCCGAAGCCGAAGCTGAATCCCCACGCGTTGCACCACCGGTTCGGCGTGTCACCGGCCAGCGTCCGTCGACCGCGACTCTCGGACTCGTCGGCCTGATGGCCATGACGGCGTTGCATACCTACGCGCTCATCACGTGGATACCGTCGATGTTCGCCGACGCCGGGCTCAGCGCCGTGACGAGCGCGACGCTGCTATCGCTGTTCTCCGCGATGGGTCTGCTCGCCGCATTGGTCATACCAGGACTTGCAGGACACATGCGGAACCCGTTTCCGATCGTCGTCATCTGCGTCGCCCTCCTCCTCGCTGGGTACCTCGGGATGCTGAGCGCTCCAGCCAGCGGCGCAGCTCTGTGGGCAGTGCTTCTCGGCCTCGGGGTCAGCACGTTCCCGCTGACACTCACCCTGATCGGCCTGCGGAGCAGTACCGCGGCCGAGTCCGCGTCGCTCTCCGGCATCGTGCAAGGTGTCGGCTACGGCATCGGCTGTATCGGGCCACTTGCACTCGGAGCGCTTAACACTGCGACCGGATCATGGGATTCGTCCTACGCAGTGCTGATCGCTTCGCTCGCGGTCACACTGATCGCCGGCTGGAACGCTTGCCGTCCCGTAACCAGCCTCGGCAACCGCGAATAATCTCCTTGATCGTCACAGCCGAATCTTTCGTCTGGTCCGGGAGCGCTCAGACGCTGACGTTGAGGCGTGAGTTGTAGTCGCGGCAACAGTCGTGGGCCCAATCGGCAGTGACCCATCCAAAGGTTGCGGCGTAGTCGCGGGCGCGCTGGTAGGTGTCGGCGGAAGGGCCTGAGACGGCGATCATGTGCTCGCAGTCCGCAGTGTCGCAGGTGAGCACCGCGGCGGGGTGGGCGGTCACCGTTCCCGCCCGTCGTCGCCACGGGTGCGGTCACGCTCGCGCGCCTGGCGGTCGCGCTCGGCGGCCTTGCGCTGCTCGTCGGCGGGATCGCGGTCGCGGGCGGTGGCAGTGACGCCGACCTGGCGGAGCCGTTCGGCTCGGCGCTGGGCCTCTTGACGGTTCTGCTCGCGGAGAGTCTCGGCAACGCTGCGGGGCCGGGCCGGGGTCGGGCTGACCTGCTCGCGGGTCCGTCGCGCTGCGGCGGTCACTTCGGCGGCCGCGCGCTCGCGCACCGCCTGCTCGGCCGGCGGCTGCGTCGTGAGAGCCGACTTGTGCATGGCCGTCACTCGCGCATGCAGCTCCACACCGATGGTCTGCTCCCGGTACTGCTTCGGCACGGCCACGCCAGCGTCCTCGATCCCGTAGCGGGTGCGGAACGTGTCCACCTCGGCAGCGAGCAGCGTCCACGCCTCACGGCGCTCAGCGGCCGCCGGGACGTCGCCAAGCTGCTCGGCCCACGCAGGTTGTTCCGCGGCGATCGTCGCGCCCCGCTCCTCGAGGCGGACGGCGATGTACTCGTACCGCTCCTGGAGGTGGTCCCGCCAGGCCGGGTCGGTGTGCGGGGAGTCGAGCGCGCCGCGGTCGGCGATCGAGCGGGGCACCCGGTGGTCGGGCTCGTCCGCGCCGAACGACTCCGTGTACTCGGCCACGTCGGCCTTCACGCGGGCGGCAAGCACCGCGGGCTCGTTCGCTGCACCGCCGAGGGTGTCCTTCGTCCACGCCTGGTACAGCGCGTCCGCGGGGTCGTAGCCGGCACGCTCGGCACTGGCGAGGGACGCCAGCCTGCTGCACGTGGTCGCGGGCTCGATTATCCGCGCACAGATCGAACTCCTCCCCCGGATCACCGGGGCGATCCAGGGGATCTGGGGTCCCCTCGTGCAACAGCACCTCGACGCTGTCGCCGGCATGGTCCAGGCCATCGAAGCAGTAGACAAAGAGCGAGCAATCGCCGCGCGGACGACGCCAGGGTTCGACGCGCTGTTCCACCACATCCACGTACTGCCCGCCTCATAGCAGGCTTCAATGTCGAACTCCTCACTGGAGGATGCGCACGCCGCTCCTGATGGCTACCGGCGGCAAGCTACCCTCTGGATACTCGGGCACTTGACACCGAAGCCTCGCAATCTGCTATCTGACATACGAAGCCATACCTCGTCCTCATTGACGGGCGACAAAATCCGTTCAGTACCACACTGCGACCCGCGGGTTCTGCTTCCAGTACTCCGCGCCCAGCGCGCGGAGTCGCGTGATCCGTTCCCGGATGCGAGCATCAAGGTCCTCAAACTCGTCGAGCACGTCCATTGCGGCATACGTGCGGTCTCGCTTCCGGTCAGTGACAGCCTCGACTACGCGGGCCTCCTCGAGAACCTGCACGCCGCGGTACACGCTTCGCTCCGGAATGTCCTGCACCTCGTCGACGAGCTGCTCGACGGTGAAGACCGGCATGGTGAGCAGGACCGGCAGGATGCGGTCGGCAGCGCTGCCTGCGCGCGGGCTGGCTTGCTCTCGCCAGGCATCCTCGTACTGTGCGAATGCGCGCGCGGTACCGCGGGCCTCGCGGGCCGCCGTCTCGACGCAGAGCGCCAGGTCGGTGACGATCGGCTCCACGTTCCCGGCGCGGTAGGCGGTGAGGAGCGAGAAGTAGTGCGTCGTGTCGGCGGCGAGGGCGCTGGCGACCGGGAGCACGGTGTGCGGCGTCACACCCCGCCGACGCAGGATGGCGCCGATGAGCGCCCGGCCGATGCGGCCGTTGCCGTCGGTGAACGGGTGGATGCTCTCGAAGTGGGCATGCGCGATCGCGGCCTGGGTGACGGGTTCGACGTCGTCGCGGTTGGCGAACACGATCAGATCCTCGAGCAGCGCCGGCACCTCTTCCGGCGGCGGCGGGACGTAGAGCGCGCCGCGGGGCGAGTACTGGGAGCCGCCGATCCAGTTCTGCACGTCGCGGACGCGGCCAGCGTAGGGACGCTCGGCCACGTCCGGGTCATCCTGCATGAGCGCCTGGTGCGCAGCGAGGATCTCGTCGAGCGTGATCACCAGGCTCGATGCGTCGATGAGCTTCGTGATCGCGGCTCCTGCGGCGACCATCGACATCGCGGACGTGTTCTCCTTCAGCCCGCCAATGGCGCGAGCGAACGCTATCGGGGACGCCTCGACGTGTTCGATGCGGCTGGACGCGACGGACTCCATGCGGATGAGGAACCCTGCGAGGGGACTGAGCACGCCGTCTGCCACCCGCTCGAGGTCCGCGGCCTCGTAGCGAGCCCGGGCGAGGTCGCGCTCAGCGATGGCCGGAACGTCGGCGTCTGCGATCATCGGCGGGATGGACACCGTGACCGCTGCGAGGGTCCGGTCCTCCCGAGTGCCGCGACGGCTCGTGCTCGTCCAGGGGACGACGCGCCTGCTGTGCGCCGGCCAGTTCGTCATCGCGGCTCCTTTCTGGCGATAGCTACGTCGATAATGTCAGTTATTTAGAATAAGTGACAGCGACGCCAGAGATGCTGCCACGGAGGTTCCGCGGGCTTGGCGCGCTGGTTAGGCAGATGAGAAGCGCCGCGCGACCGCCGCCGCGACGCCCACCACGTCCACCGGCCCATCGACAGCGGCGAGCTGCTTCGCGAGCTTCTTCGGCCAGCAGACGTCGATGCCGCGGGTGGTGAACGAGCCGCCGAAGAGCGGCCAGTCCGCGTCAACGAAGCAGAACGCACCGCGCACGGGTATCGGGCCCACGACCTCCTGGACGAGCGCCGCCTGACGGAGTGCACCGTCGACGAGCTTCATTCGGTCGCCGCCCACGATGAGCCTCTCCGTGCGGGCTCGGAACAGGCCGCCCTCGACCTGGAGCCGCGGCCGCTTGTCGCGGTATCGCTTGGCGTCGACGGCCCAGACGCCGACGCGGGTGATCACGATGTGGTCGATGTTCGCTCGGGAGCCGAGCGATACGGCGGTCGTGGAGCACGGCGAGGTGCTCGGCGGCAACGGCGTCGAGAACCCGGCTGACGACAGCTTCACCAGCGGCTCCGGACTTCCACGCGACAGTGCTCTGTCGCTCGCTCGAGAGCGCCACGGCGATCGTGCCGATGCGCCCCTCACTCCACGTCTGTCGGATCTTTACCGCGTCGCGGGCCCGCCTGGGTCCAGTGGGCCTGACAACCGAAGCGCCCCGTGATGCTGGTTCGAGCTAGCGATCGCTATCGGGCGCTATCCCATGCTTGCTGGTGCTGGCAAAGGGTTCGAGTGCAGCATCGAGGGCTCGGGCATCTTGCCAGAGGGCCGTGATGCGAGCGAGTACGTGATCGGCAGCGCTGTCAGCAGCGCCGAGCGCGGCGTATGTCTCCGGCAGCGTGAGTTCGTCGAAGCGGGACCCTGCGCGCACTACCGGCCCGACAGCCTCCCGCTCCGTCCCGTGCGCAGCGGCGACGCGTCTGACGGGGACGATGCCCGTGATCGACCGACCGGACAAGGTCACCCCGGTCTGGGCCCACCCGTGAACGTCTAACGGCAACAGCAGCTGCTCCGCTCGCCGCCACTCCCCCGGTACCGGCTGCTCGCAGTCATGCACGTCGAGGTTGCCTCTCGTGGGATCGAGCAAACGAACGACGTCGCCGCGGAACCCGGTCCACACCGGACCCACGATCCGCAACCACCGGGTCACCGCGCACGCAGCACACGCAGCCGGATCATCCGCGGAAGGGACCACCTTTCCGCGGATCCGCACGATGCTCGTCACCGCGACCTCGCCCGCCGTGACGGTTTGCGCCTCTCGGCGGGTGAGGTGCAGCACGCCAAGGAGGACGATGAGGAAGGCGTCGCGGCGGCCGCGGAGACCAAGCGGATAGCGGTACTTCGGAATCGCCGCGAGCACCTCGCGGACATCCACACTGTGCGGGGCCGACTGGTGCGGCCACACGCGCCCCTGCAACGCCGGAAGCGGATCCGGATAGCCGGCGGCGAGGTGGTGCGCGCGAATGCTGGAGCGCCGGAGTCGCTGCGTCGACGCCGCGCCGGGGAACGCGGCGAGGAACTGCTCGATCGTTGCCGGCGCCGCCGGCAACGACGCCTGGCTGGTCGCAGCGCACCATGCCACGAACCGGTTCCAGTGCGCCCCAAACGACCCCTGCTCGCTGCGAAGTTTAGGGTCGAACTGGAGGGAAGTTTGGGGGGTCATAGCCGCATCCGGGTGACGGCGTTGCGGACCAGGGGCGTGTACTCGCGGTCGTAGATCTGCAGGGTGGCGGCGTTGGTGTGGTGGGTCTGGTTCATGATCTCCACATCCGTCGCGCCCGCGTTCCGCGCCTCGGTGACGAACCCGGCACGGAGCGAGTGCCCGGACCACCCCTCCTCCCCCAACCCCGCCGCTCGCGCACGGCGCGCGACGGCTTTCCCGACCGTTGTCGGGCTGATGCCGGTGTCCCGGAACAGACCCCACTTCGACACTGCGCGGAAGAACGGCATCGACGGCGGCAACCGGTCGGGTCCGAGCCCATCTGCACAGACATGGACGGACAAGCCCGCGCCAGCGAGTGCCGCGAACAGGCCGGCTTCTCCTCGGGTGTCCTGTGCGGCCATCAGCCGATAGAGCCGGACGAAGGCGCACGGCGCGCAGGTGACCGGGTTCGCGCCCTGCTTGAGCGCCTTCACCCGCCCAACCCCGTCCTGATCGGTCTTCGACCGCCGCACGCGCGCGTAGACACACTCACCATCGACGAGGCGGATGTCGGCGACGGTGAGGGCGGTCAGTTCGGACTCGCGGAACGCACCGACGAACCCGAACAGCAGCAACGCGTGGTCCCGGATTCCGAGCGCGCCGGTCTGCAGGTCGGTGACGTCGATCGTCAGCAGGGTCGTCTGCAGGGTCTGCAACGTCATCGGCTTTGCCCGCCGGACCGGCACCGACCGGGTCCGGCGGATCCCTTTCAGGACGTCGCGGACGATCGGGGTGGAGCCGGGTGGGGTGTGGCCGCGGCGGGTGTGTTCCCAGTCGATCGCGGCGACGTAGCGGCTGATCGTCGCCGGCGCATACCGCTGCCCACCATCCGGCAGAACAGCATTGGCCTTGTCCGCGAGGAACGCTGCGACCTCGGCAGGGTCGACCGGCGCCGTCGACATCTGCTCGAGCTCGTGCGCCTCGGAGATCTCGTGGTCGAGGAAGCCGGCGCGCCACCGGGCGAACTGGCGCAGGTCCGACCGGTACGCACGGACCGTGTTCAGCGACAGGGACGCCTCAGCGAACACCTGCGGCGACGCGTCCGCCTGAACCACCACGTTGCCTCGATCAACCGGGTTCCCCTCCCCCGCTGCCATGCGAAGCCGCGCGAATGCCGTCCGGGACCGCTCCGCGGCCGCACGCTGCTCCGCTGACGCAGCCTAGTCATTCTCGGAACGTAAGAGCGGGGGTGGAAGTGGTACTTGCCTGGTAGCTCGCGGTTGCACCGTCGGTCAGACGCGAGGCAAACCATCATTTCACAAGAGTTCCACGTCCGAACTGGCGGCTGCTTCCTCCGCGAGGGCCGCGTCTGGAAGCAGTGAGGGTGCTGTGACGGCCGGTCGTGGCGATACCTTGTGGTTGCGTGCCCGCTCGAACTGCAGGGTGAAGACGTCGGGGCGGGAGTAGTGGCCGACGGGGTCCGCGGCGTTCTTCGCGGCCAAGATCGCGCCGTAGTCGATGTCCGCGTAGAGGATGCCCTCTTCCGTCTGGGCGAGCGGTGTGGCCAGTGAGCGTCCGTCCGGCCCGTAGATCCGGGCGTGGCCGCCGCCGAGCGACAGGAACTGCCGCTTTTGCTCGGAGTTGGCGAACAGTGCCTGGGCCGCCTCGCCAATGATCCCGCAAGGAGAGAGCACGAACACCTGCCCCTCGACCGCGTACTGCTGCGCCGCGGCTGTGTTGACCTCCGGCCCGAGCGCGTGGACGGCTCCCTCGAAGATCGAGAAGCTTGGCCACGCGGCGACGTGGAGCTGCTCGTCCTGCGAGAACATCGCGTACTTCGTCAGGGGTTGGATGTGCTCCCAGCAGCAGAGCGAACCGACGCGCCCGAGCTCCGAGTCCACCACGACGACGTCGGAACCGTCGCCCTCGCCGAAGTGGGCGCGCTCTACATGGGTGGGCTTGAGCTTGCGGCGCGTGATCCGGGTGGTGCCGTCCTTATCGATGTGCGCCTGCCCCATGTAGAGCGAGCCGTGGTCGCGTTCGCTGTACCCGAGCGCGATGGCGATGCCGAGGCTGCGAGCCGCGTCCTCGAGCCGGGTGAACTCGGCGCTGCCGACCTCGAGGGAGTTCTGCGCGTACGGGACGACGAACTGCGACTGCCAGGCCACTGAGTCGAGCCAGAGGAACCACGGGTAGCCTGGAATCCAGGTTTCGGGGAAGGCAATGATCTCGGCACCGTTTTTCGCGGCCTCGGTCGCCAGGGCGATCGTCTTGTCGATCCCGCCTCGGAGATTGTTCCAGACCGGTTCGGCCTGAACGGCGGCCGCGCGGAATGTCTTGGTGTAATCGGTCATGGTCGGGCCTCTCGGTCGGCTGACTGCTCCAGCGCGGGGCTGGACTGATGCAGCGACGCTAGGTCAACCCGTCCGCCCCGGATCCGACGATCCGCGCACGGTGTCCGACGATCCGCGCACGGTCCACCCTGTATACGACGATCCGTGCACGACCAGGCACTGGAGCCCGGATCGGAAACGTGGTTGAAACGATGGGCACCGCTCGTCGAAACGCCCTGATCGTAGGGTGAATGCGTGTCCACGGTCCGCATCGACTCTCCCGAGGAGTGGGCGCACGCCTGCAGTGCAGCCTTCGTCCCGCTCGGTGTTCGCGCGGCAGGGCCGGCGTTCCGCGCGCACCTCGAACAGGTCGCGCTGCCGGGCGGGGTTCGTGTCACTCGTGTCGGATCTGAGCGGTCCGAGGTCTTTCGCAGCGCCCGGACCATCGCGCAGGCCCCCCGCGACGACATCCTGCTTGCCTTCCACGAAAAGGGCCGCGGCCGGGTGCACCAAGACGACCGCACCGTCTCGCTGGGTACCGGCACCGCTGTCTTCTACGACACGGCGGCCCCGTACACGCTCGACTTCCCCTCAACGATGATCGAAACCATCGTGCAGTTCCCGCGCAGCGTCCTCGGACGAGAGCGGCAAGACCTGTCGGATCTGACCGCCCGATCACTGCCCGCAACACCCATCACGCGGGCCCTCACCACCTTGGCGACATGTGTGCTTGAAGACGAGATGGCCGAAGACACCAGCCAACGAGCGGCGCTTGGTGAGGCGATCAGCACCCTGCTCGGCGGAACGTTCGGCCGTTCATCCGCCCAGATGAGCCCGGCGGTAAACCGTGCGTCGCTCGCTCGACTGATGCTCGCGTTCATCGACCAGCACGTCGAAGACCCTGACCTGTCACCTCCCGCACTTGCCGCGGCGCACCATGTGTCAATTCGGTCCGTGCACAGCGCCTTCGAGTCCCTCGACGTCTCTGCGGCTGGGGCCATCCGTGCGGCTCGGCTCCGCCATGCACGGCACCTCCTCGAACGAGGCGTTACCGTCCACGCGGCAGCCCTGGCGTCGGGCTTCACCAGCCCAGACACCTTCACACGCGCCCACCGACGCGCATTCGGAATCCCTCCTTCTCGAAACCGCGACACCACGCAACAGCCCTAGCTCCACACGCCACTCCCGGGGCCGAGATCGCACCTACGGATTCGCCCTGACCGCAAATCGATTCAAGTAATGCCGCTTCTCGGACCGTGCTGGGCTGGAAGCGGCTACTCGTAGAGTCGACCGACATCCCGGGCCGCTGGCAGCAGAATGCCCCGCCGCCCCGGTGAGGGGCAGGCGGGGCCGGAGCGGGCCTCCCGTCCGTCACGCGGGCACGCGACGGACGGGAGACGGCAGTCCTGTTCGACCGTCAGCGCTGTGCGCGACGACGACGCAGGGCGCGGGCACCGATCAGGCCGGCACAGGCGACGAGCAGACCGAGGGCCCAAGGCAGGAGGCCGGTGGCGTCCGAACCCGTGTACGCGAGCTGCCCACCACGGTTCATCGGGGTGACCGGAGCGGCCACGGGCGTCGGAGCGGCCGGCGTGACGACAGTGGTGGTGGCGGGCTGAACCTCGACGGAGAACGAGGTGCTGAACGACCCGAGGGCAACGGACAGGGTGTGGGTCGAGGCGTGCGGGAACGTGACGCCGACGATGCCGAAGTCGCCGAGCTCGGGGTCGGGCGCGATGACGTCACTGGCCACGTCGGACGTGACGGTCGGCAGGACGTCCTCGTGCGGCCGGCCGTGCCTGTAATGCACGGACGGTACTGATCAGCAGCACCGCATCCCCCAGACTGAAGCGCAACAGCTGCAGTTCATGCGCGAGCCGCAGCCACGCCACACCATCCATTCCCAAATCACCACGCACAGGCTGCAGGCCACTCCCAATCCCAGAATGGGAGCGGCCGGACTGTCAGTGTCGTGACAGTCCGGCCGGAGCCCCAGCAACGATGCTCGAGGTGAGCGTAACCAGGGCAGATGGTGTGAGGGGGATCACCCGCCGATGACGGACGGGAGGCCCGTGGCGAGCTGGCACCTCTCCCTCGCAGGCTCGGTCGGCGCGCCCCGCGCAACGCTTCGCGTTGCCGCTGAGCGGGGCGCGCCCGTCCGCCTGTCGGTTCAGACGCCGGCCGTGGTCTTGATCCAGGACGAGGCCTGCGACAGCAGGGCGTAGTTGGAGCCGGCCTTGGTGTTCGCGCCGGGGTCGGCGCTGTCACCGGTGGAGCAGACGGCGACGACCTTGCCGTTCACGAGCAGCGGGCCGCCGGAGTCACCGTGGTTCGAGGCGCCGGTCACACCCGTGAGGTGCTGGGCACGACCGCTGTAGGCATCGGTGCTCGCGCCGGTGAGCGAGACGGTGGCCTGGTAGAGCCCGTCGGACTGGGTCGCGTTCGCGCGCAGGCCGTAGCCCTGGATGGTGCCGGTCCCGCTCGACTTGGCGGTCGCGGTGAGGTCGAGGGGCGCGTAGGTGGACAGCGAGTAGGCGGTCCGCAGGTGGACGAGGGCGATGTCGCCCGCGGGCGAGGCACTGACGCGGTCGACGGCGACGGCCGTGCCCCGGTTGGTCGTGGAGTTCGAGTGGTAGACGTTCATCGCACCGATGCCGTCGATGCAGTGCCGGGCGGTGAGGATCCACGAGGCGTTGATCTGCTCACCGGTGCAGTTGCTGACGTAGCCGGACGGGATGGAGCCGCCCGAGGCCTCGAGCTGGACCGCCCACGAGGTGGTGGGGGCCTTCTCGCCGCCGACGACCTTCGTGCTGGCCGGCAGTGCCGAGGCGGGTGACGCGGCGAACACGCCCGCGGTGATGACGGCCGCGGCGGCGAACGCGGCTGCGATGGACTTCTTCATGACGACTCCTCTGTCGGGGGAAGTACCTGACCCGTTGCGTTGTGCAACTGGTCAGCATCCTGACCCTCGTTCGAGGGCCGCACCAGTCCGCACTTCGGCGGACGCCGAGCCCTACCAAGTCGTCGCGCCCCCTGACAGGATACGAAGAATCACCCATCCTGCGCGCTGAGCCGGACATCCAACAGCCCAGCTTGCGCATCCAGGCAAAAATACGCAGCCGCCCGGCGGAGAATCTCATTCTCCTACTCGACCAGCGCCGTCAGCGACGCCGCGATACCAATACCGCCATCGCGGTCCGCGAGCCACAACCACCGGGCCAGGCAAGACTCCGAGACACCGAAGTCCTTCGCCACCTGCCGCATCGACGTCTCACCCTTTCAGGCGACCGCGATCACATCACGGCGGAACTCTTCCGGATACGCCTTCACGATGGCGCACATCCTTCCAAGCAGGCGCCAACGCCTCTACCTCTCAGGAGCCAACCGGACCTACAGCAGTCCCGCTTGCCATGACCCCATCTTGCATGTCACGGATGGCGAGCGATTGGTACGGAGCTGTACCGCGCCTGGGGCGGGGAGAGCGCGCCGTCGGGGCGGCGGAGGTGCAGGTGCACACGCGACTGAAGGGCAAAGTTGGTAAGCGACCCAACTAGCAGCCCGCGTCGAATGGGACGGCACCACATCCGACAAGGTTAACTCCCCTGCCAGTCTGGCGGCTGGTCTCTGTGCCGTGTTCGGGGGTCATGATTTCTTGCGATACGGGCGTATGGTCGCCGGTAACCAGGAGATCAGGTTGTCTCCAATTTAGCGATCAGGGGTTTTCATGATTACGGCAGCAGCACAAGGTGGAGATCGTCGGCGGCGGAAGACGGCATTGGCGGTGCTGGCCGGAGGATTGGTGCTCGGTGTCGGGGCGGTCGTGACGTTGGCGGCTTGGCAGGACGATGAGTTTGCGAACGGCACGTTCACCTCGAGCGGTGACTTCGAGCTAGCTGGTCAGGTGAGCACGGCAGAGGGATTCACGGATCACGCGACCAGCCCAGGCGGCGCGTTGGCGTTCGATGTGAACGCAGCATCGCTGGCACCGAACATGGTGTCGTACTCCCCATATGGGGTGGAGCTTGCCGCCGGTACGACCGTGCCAGCAACGGTCACGGTGACCGCGGGGACACCGACTGGGACGGTTGCCGATCTCACCTACGGCATCTACGCCGTTGACTCCTTCACGTGCAATGCCGCCGCCGTCACGGCAGGGACAGCATTGATTCCTGAGGGCACCGCGATCGACACAGTGCCGGCCGATACGACGTTCGATCTGGCGGCGGCAACCGCGGACACGGCTGGCGCTCCGCAGTACCTGTGTCTAGTCGTGACAGCGGGTCCGGATCTCGCCACGGGGCAGACGGGTGCTGCGGTGTGGCAATTCCAGGCGGCGTCGCAGTAGCTCGCGACCATGCGTGCAACACCTCGCCGCCCCCAGCGGTGGCCTGTACTGCGTAGCGTCCTAGCCTTTGGGCTCGTCGCCGGAGTTTCTGTGCCGGGGACGATAGCGCAGTGGACGGACCAAGAGTACGGCACCGGAACCTTCACCGCGGGGAGCTTCGCGATGCAGTCATCCACTGACGGAACAACTTTCGCTGACCACCCGTCGGGCTCGGCGGCACCGTTGACGTTCAACGCGGCGGCGATGTACCCCGGGCTGACGGTTGCCGCGCCGCTGGTGGTGCGGACGACTGCCGGATCTCTCGGCGGTACCGTATCGTTGTCATCCGCGACAACGTCGGGGAATGCCACGCTGGTGTCGACACTGGCATACAAGGTGTACGCCGACACCGTCAGCGGGTGCACAACGACCTCCACCCCGAGCAGCTCCGGAACCTGGGTAGCGGGCAGCACCACAACCTTTGTGAGCGGGTTGACAACGGCAGTGCCATCGAACACGCGACCGTTGCCCGCCGCGACGTCCGGAGCGCCTGGCGCGGCCGTGTACTACTGCCTCATCGTGCAACTGCCCGCGACAGCACCCAACACGGTGCAGGGCGTCACCGCCACCGCTACGTGGTCGCTCACCGGAAGCCCGCCGAGCGCATGACACCGCAGATACCAGCCAGCCAGCTCCGGTACCCACGTGCCCGCACGCTCGGCATCGTCCGAGGGGTGCTGCTCAACGTCGCAGCGGCAGGCGGAGCGGTCTGTATCGTCCTGGTCATCCTGGCGCTGACGTTGCAGATCACCTTGATCATGTTCCGGACCGGGTCGATGGCTCCCACAATCCCGGCAGGGTCTCTCGCGGTCGTGAAGCAGATCCCGGCCGCGAAGGCACATGTCGGCCAGGTCGTAACGGTGGACCGGGCAGGGCAGTTGCCGATCACACACCGCGTCGTGTCGGTGACGCCCAACACGGACGGTTCCGCGACGCTGCAGCTGCAGGGCGACGCGAATGACGCACCTGACCCGAACTCGTATCGGGTTACGCAGGTGCGCCTCGTGATCTGGTCAGCCCCCCGCCTCGCGTACGTAGTGGTGTGGCTGTCACAACCGGTAGTGATTGGCGGGCTCGCCGTCGGCGTCGCCGCGCTAGTCATGTGGTCGCTCTGGCCCGACCGCACCGCCCCCAACACTGACGGTCCCGAACCCGACGTAGACAACGATCGAGCCGACCCATGAGCACCACGGCGGTAGCGCGCTACCGAGCCGCGCCGATATGGGCACTGGGGATGGGACTGGCGCTGATGTTCGTGGGGGTTGCCCCTGCCCAGGCCGCTGAGCAGCTCGGGCCCACGGGAAACGACACGGTTCTCCGACTCTCGGGAACCCCGGTCGCAATGACGGTGACCCCAGATGCGCCGGCGTACTGGGAGATCGGAATCACCACAGCACCGATCACCACCCAGACACTCATGAGCGCCGTCACCGCTACCGGGCCATCCGGCACACCCACACACGCACTGACGATCGCGTTATCGAGCTGCACAGCAGCCTGGCAACAGGCGTCATGCTCCGGCACGGAGCATCAGATTTTACAGCCGACACGGATGACCGAGCTCACTGGTGCCGCTTTCCCGGTCACAGCGACGGCAACGATTCCCGCGCGGTTGCATCTCCTCGCACGGGTCACCCAACCCACCCCAGCCGCGAAATCACAAACGGCTGCGGTAACTATCAGGGTGTCCGCCACCGGTGACAACACCCCCGACCAGATAAGCAGCGCTCGAACACCGACCGGGGCACTCGCTTACACCGGAGCGCGCCTAACCTTCTGCGCTCTCGCTGCTGCACTGAGCGTCACGTCCGGCATGCTCCTCGCACGTCTACGCAAGCGGACGCGGCAACTATGAACCGGACACTACGGACCACGGCGATCGGCGGGCTGCTCTCAGCCGTGTTCCTCCTGCCCCAGGGCAGCGCCGCGACCTGGACCGACACGGAAACCGCCGCCACCCAATTCGCCACAACCACGCTGCCAGCCCCAACATTCGATAGCTGCAGCAACACAGCAGGCGACATCACCGTCACATGGCACTACGCCACCACCACCACCACCCTCACCGCAGGGAACGTGCAATGGTCCGCGTCCAACGGTGTACTGCAGCAGCTGACGAACATCATCACCCCAAGCAGCACCACCACGACCGGGCCAACCAACGGGCGCTACCAAACCACCATCACCGCCGGCGCCATCAGCAACCTCGCCTCACTGAGCTCCTTCACCATCCAAGCCCAAACCGTCCTAGCGAACTGGACCACGATCAGCACCAACAGCGCACAAGGCGTCAGCACAGGCCTCATCGGCATCGGCGTCTACACCTGCACCCTCAACTAACCGGGACTCGAAGCTAGCGAAAAATCCCGGGACTGCTGCAGCTTTCGTTGACTCGTTCGTTTAGGCCGCGAGTGCGACCTGGGGGTTGATGATCGTCTCGTACTCGATCGGGGTCAACTTCCCCAGACCGCGTTACCGTCGTTTCCGGTGATAGGTCGCTTCGATCCAGGTGATGATCGCCAGTCGGAGCTCTTCCCGAGTCGCCCACCGTTTCCGGTTCAGGACGTTCTTCTGCAGGAGCGCGAAGAACGATTCCATCGCCGCGTTGTCCGCGCACGCACCGACTCGGCCCACCGATTCGAGCAGGCCGGCATCATTCAGCGAGCGGACGAACTTCTTCGACCGAAACTGACTCCCTCGATCTGAGTGGACGACCGTCCGGACTGGGCTCCGGCGATTCACCGCCATGTGCAGGGCAGCGACGGCGAGCGAGGACCGCATCCGATCATCGATCGAGTACCCCACGATGCGGCGTGAGCAGGCGTCTTTCACGGCGCAGAGGTAGAGCTTGCCCTCACCGGTCGGGTGCTCGGTGATGTCAGTCAGCCAGAGCTTGTCGAGGTCTGGCGCCGTGAACGCACGCCGGACCCGGTCCTCGTGCACCGGCGGTCCCGCTTTGCGGTTCAGGCCGCGCTTCTTCGCGTGCAGGGACCAAAGCCGCTGCTGCGAGCACAACCGCCAAACCCGCCGCTCAGACGCCCGGTGCCCAGCGGCGGCGAGGTCGTCCGCGATGAACCGGTACCCGAACGTCGGGTCGTCTCGATGCGCGTCGATCGCGGCGTTGGTCAGGTGTGCGTCGTCCCAGTCCCGTTGCGAGACCGGGTCAACCCGCCAGCGGTAGAACGCCTGCTTCGAGAACCCCAACACCCGGCAGGCCACCGCGACAGGGATCCGGTCTGCGGCGAGTTCGAGGACCAGCGGGTAGATCATTTTGGGAGTTGCGACTGGGCGAGGTACGCGGCCGCCCGGCGGAGGATCTTGTTCTCCTGCTCGAGCAGCCGGATCCGCTTTTGGGCTTCTCGCAGCGCCGCCTGCTCCACCGCCTTCATCGACGGCGAGGCAGCATCACCGATGCCGTCGTCGCGGTCCGCGAGCCGCAGCCAGCGGGCAAGAAACGACTCGGACACGCCGAAGTCCTTCGCGACCTGCCGCACTGACGTCTCGCCCTTCCGGGCGACCGCGATCGCATCGCGGCGGAACTCTTCCGGATACGCCTTCACCATGGCGCACATCCTTCCTGCAGGAGCCCATGCCCCTACCGCTCAGGAGTCAACCGAACCTGCAGCAGTCCCGGTGGCTGGCTGTTCTCGTTGGTGCTGATACAGCCGATTCATCTCTCCTTCACGTGCAATGTCACCCACACCGTTTTGAGACATCACAAACTCACGCGGCAGCGCTCGTACGGCCGCCCTGCCGGGAGAGCTCCCACCGGCGATGGCGTTCGGAGTGGTTAGCGTTCGACGTAAGCTTTGAGGGATGAGCAGCATCATTTGCTCGGTCTTTGCCTGCAAGCAGACTCCCGAGTCTGCCGAGGGAGTTCCCCGAACCTGTCTCTGTAAGCACCCGCAAACCGGCCGACATGTGCGAAGCCAGCCTCCCGTGCAATCTCGGCAATGCTCCGATCGGACTCGGACTGCAACTGCTCACGGGCGAGGGCCAGGCGGATGCATCGCAGGTATGCCAGCGGCGTGGTTCCGTGATAGCGGTGAAATAGTGCCTGTACACCGCGGACACTTAGTCCAGCGGCTTTGGCAACGTCGGCGACGGTTATCTGCTCAGTGGCGTGCTCGAGCAGGAATGCCTCAGCACGGGAGAACCGCGAACTTGTAGGGCTCTGCTGAACCGGGCGGCCAGCGGGCCAGTGGGGAATCGCTTTCAGGAGACCGTCGGCTACAAAACGAGCGAGTCCACGTTCCCGCTCTCCTGACACTTCGTCCGGCCCGGCGAGAACCTCGGCCGCGACGATGTGGACAATCCTCCACCAGGAGGCTTGCTTCGGGCCCGGCGGGATGTGCCTGCGCTGGAACTCGAGCGGCCGCGGCTCCCAACCACCGCGCTCAGCAGCGACAGCCTCTACCGTCGCACGATCAATACGGATGACGTCCTGCCGGAATGCCTCCAACCGCACGAACTGAGGCCGGTTCCGATACAACACTGGTCCACCTATTGGAGCAGAAAGACCATTAATTAGCCCGCGGCCTGACTTCAACCACATCAAGGCCATCGCGCTGCCAGGCTCGATTGTCCCGCTGATTACCCCCGTGCAGGTGGTTGATTCCAGCGTCAACAAATGCGTCCCCCGCACCCTCTCCTCGAACACAAATTCAGCATCACTCGGATGGACGTCGATCCCTTGGCTAATGTATCTGCGAGCGAACGCATCCGCGGCGAAAGTGGGGTCGGTCGTCTCGATAAACTCACGCGTGCGACGCATCGACTCAATCACTCGTTCATCATCAGCGTCGCCCGACACGTAAGACACCTGAATTGTACGACTACCGAAATTATCTCCGACATCGAAGTACGCGCGGATCACCATGGTGATCATGGTGCAACATCGGGCGCTGTCCATCGTTGCGCACCCGCGTGCCAGCCAATATCACATTGTGCCATTCGGTCAGTACAGGTGGATCAAGCCGTCTTGGTGTGCACGGTCGAGCAGCGCCACGCGGTTCGGGACATCCACGCCCATCGCCACGTACTTTGCGCGGATACGTTTTACGTAGGACCGCACTGTATTCACGCTTAACCCGAGCACCAACGCAGCGTCCTTATCAGCTCTGGCGGCCGCGATCGCGGCTAGCACTGTTCGTTCACGCTGGCTCAACACCAGACGTCGATCCAATCGAAGCTGTGGCACCACAACATGGCAACGAACCCACTTAGCAAACAGCGCCCCCTCGATCCGAACAGACCCGTTGACACGATGACACGGCAACGCATCCGGATCCCCCAATTCAATTAGCTGCCGGACCTGAATAGAACTGATGCCCAGAATCCCAGCAACATCCTCAATCGTGAGAACAGCCCCCTGCATTTCCGCAATCGTCAACATTCCATTACCATCACATCGGTGTATCGGTAGACCATTTTAGGAAGTGATCAATATAAACACCCACCTTGCCCCAGGCAAGTAATATACCACTCAGGGTGCCTGGTTTTCGGAAATTGACCGCTCCTCTAGAAAATCTATGCGTCATCAATATCGTTACGTATGAACGTCGAAGTTGACTGCCCCAGAGCAAGGACTGATCACCATGCGCAAGAGCCTGAAGACCTCCATCACCCTCGCCACGACCGGCGCCCTCGTGCTCGGCGGTGCCGCGTTCGGCATCTCCTCCGCCCAGGCCTCCACCCTCGCGATCCACACGGTCTCGTCGTCGTCGTCGAAGATCCCCGCACCCGTCGCCTCCGTCCCCGAGGTCCTCGGTGGGTCCACCGCCGTGAAGCTCGACTCCGGCTTCACCGACGCCCTCACCGCCCTCAAGCTCACCCCCGGCGTCTCCGGCGACGCGACCCTCGCTGACGGGTCGGTGTCGTTCCCGATCACCGCCGGGTCGGTCACGTACTGGTCGCCGGACGGCGACTACAAGCCCTACGTGCAGGGCCTGCTCAACCACGACGACTCCGGCCTCACGCTGAAGGCCGGCGACACCACCGTCACGCTCGAGAACTTCGTCGTGAACCCGGGCTCCTCCAAGCTCTACGGTGACGTCCTGGTCAACGGCAAGGTCGCCGCGTCCAACGCGTTCCTGTTCGAGCTCTGGGGCGGCTCCCTCAAGCCCCTCCAGCTCGAGGGCGACAACGCCATCCTGACCGGCACCACCGTCCACGTCTCCGAAGACGCCGCCGGCCTGCTGAACAAGACCTTCGGCACCGACGCCGTCAAGCGCGGCCTCCTCGTCGGCACCGCCACCATCACCGCACAGATCAAGTAACACCATCGGGCACAGCAGTAGCGGTCGAATAAAGTGACTACCTCTGACCTCTGCGGTATGAGCCGCAGAACAAGTGAACAAGAATATCCAACGCACCCAAGGAGTATTGATGAATATCATCGCCATGCTGGCCAATGTAGGCTTCAAGAGCCAATATGCATATATTGGGTCGTTCGTATCAATTGCATTGTCCCTGATCAGTTGGTTGACCTCTAGAGGAAAGAAAAGTGACAGCAAAGCACAGGCAGACCGGTGGGGTATTTTTGTCGGCCACTGGGCGCCGACTTTCATGGCTCTCGGCGTTGCGCTCGATCTTCAAAAGAAGAGGTAGTTAACACTCGCCACCATGTAGTGCTTGGCTATATGGCTTCCAAAGAAGATACAAGCACAACACGCCTGATAACCGTCGGGCGCTCTAGTCCAGCTTCTAGCCGGATGTGAACTGACATGCCCGACCGCGCTGCCTCCACCCCGTCCGACGCCCTGCGCCTGCTCGTCGACGGCAACGCCCGCTTCGCCGCCGACAAGCGCCGCATGGGCCGCACGGACCCCGACCGCCGCACCGAGCTCCAGGGCTCACAGGCGCCGTTCGCGACCGTCCTCGGCTGCTCCGACTCGCGCGTGCCGTTCGAGCACGTGTTCGACGCGGGCATCGGTGACCTCTTCGCCATCCGCAACGCCGGGCAGATCGTCGACGACGTCGTGCTCGGGTCGATCGAGTTCGCGGTCGTCGCGCTCGGCACCCCGCTCGTCGTCGTCCTGCGCCACACCCGGTGCGGTGCCGTCGCCGCCGCCCGCTCGGGTGAGCCGGTCCCCGCGCCGCACCTGCAGGCCCTGGTCGACGCCATCGCCCCGAGCGTCGAGAAAGTCCGAGCCACCGACGCCGAGCTCCCGCAGGAGGCGATCGGCGCCGCCCACCTCGAGGCCACGCTCCGCCAGGTGCTCGAGCGCTCCGGTGCCGTCTCCGACGCGATCGCCGAGGGCCGGCTGGCCGTCGTCGGCGCGACCTACGACCTCGGCACGGGCGAGGTCACCATCGACACCGTCGTCGGCCAAAAACAGACTGCCGATCGTAAGCAGTAGCGATGTGGAGCCACAGGCTTTCATGACTCTCTTCGCTTTCCGACAAGGTGCGCGGCAGTTTCAAGCCCGCGTTGGCAAATCCTCGCTATCTGGCGAGCGGCTTTCACGTTACATACGACGCTAGCTTCGCCGGTCTTCGCGTCTCACTTCGCGACGCGTTCCCGGACTACCTAGTTCTGATCTGGACACCCGCAAGGCCAAACTGCTAATAGAGTATTGACCGGATCATTAGTAGGGATCGACTTCACGGCCGAGTTATTCTCACTATGGTCTACTTGGGTTAGCTGGTCACATCAGGATTCAGGCAAAGTCAGGGCACTCATAGTGGATGACGAGTTTGAAACGCTGCGCTGGTTTTCAGTCGATGAACTGGCCGCGACGCGTCGTAGTGCCATTCGCCGGTTGAACCGAATCGACTGGTCACAACCAGATGCAGAGTGGCGGGCGGCCGTACTACAACGTACGATGCGACTGATAGGCGAATTACAGGACGGGCACCAGCGCAAGCACTAAAGAGCTTTTGTCCCTCGTCGCGAGTGGAGGACGGCTCGCCGTCGCCAGGCTCGCCAGGGCAACGACGTCACGAGTGCAAGCCCGATGACTACGGTACCAAACCAGCTGACAACGATTCCCGGAATCGGAATGAGCAAACTCATCCATAACAGCACCGCGAGGACCCCAAGCACGTACGCCGCCCCGGCCTTCAAATAGCGGAGCCGCTTCAGCCCCGCCGCTTGGTCCACCCTTGAGGTCAGGCGAGCGAGAAATACTGCACCGACCCCGATCGCGGCTATTGCCGCGGCCGCCTGCTCGAGCACACCAAGATCGGCTGAGGTGGACAGCCCCGACAGGCTATAGACGCCGTCGAGGATCTCGAAGAGCATAAATACGACGAGTCCGCGCTCGAAGACAACCGTCGACGCATAGGCATGGATCCGCCAGACAGAGCGGCCGGTACCGACCGAATCGCTGAGTAGATTGACATCAGCGTCGGAGAGCAGGGCCCAGGCCGCAATGCGCTTTGAGACGAGGTATGCGACGATCCCCATCATCCCACCGAGGGTGGGAGGCAGCATGGTGCTCGCCGACCAGCCTAGGCTCGCGCCGACGAAGAGCGATGTAACCAGCACGCCGACGCTGGCGGTCGCCAACGACCAGGCACGTGGTCGGGCGACGGTGGCGATTCGTGCTTCTAGGCGGCCGAGCCAGGACTTCCGGGACGCTCGATCAGTGTTGAAGAGGTACTCAGCGAATACCAACCAAATGAATGCGGCCCCGAATGCGGCAAGCGCCGGTCGGACCTCTCCAAGGCGCGCAGAGAAAGCAGACGGAGCGAAGACTGCCTGCTGGACGGAGCCAGCCCAGTTCGTCGCACCCCCCACAGCGACGGCCGCCGGCGGTAGGAAGAGACGCATCGCGAGCACCCCAACGACGATTCCCAACGACAGAAATAGCTGCCTCGCAGAGGAGTGAATTCGGCTGGCGATACCCGCCATCGGGACCGACGAGTCAGCCGCCATCGCAATCTCCAAAAAAGCAAGTGAAACAAACGTCAGGGTTACGGCCGGGCCGAGGGCGAACCACATCGCAGCTGTGGACGCGGCGGTAATGAGCAGCGGAACAGTGAGCGATCTCGAGGTCATTGATCCATGCAGCGCCTGCTGCCTGGGCGGATGGTTGAGTACTGCTGATATGCCCCTGTCAATCATACGATAGTCACAGCGCCCCTAGGTGATACTTGAGGCTGGCGGGCGCGTTTGCGCCACGTGTCTTTTAACGCTTTGACGTTCTGGTCATCGATCTCGACCCGCGCGCCTGTACCCCAGGACCCTGCAGCAGGAACCCGTCGGAGCGCGGATGATGACTACCGTCCCGCGGCAGCCATCGATGTTTTCGACACGTGGGCCGGGCGCAATTTCGGCGCTTTACGTCCGCCTCAGCTGCGGTCTGATCAGGGAATTTCCGCCGACGCATGCTCTAGCGGGGGTTGCAGCTAGCGCCCACACAGATTGACTACCGTCGCGCAGGCGCAACTTAGCTGAGCCGCAAGCCTGCGAGTGGTCAGTTCCTAGTTTGTAAGGAGGACCCGAGTTGTACCCCGTAACCCATTCGAAACACGCTAGTAACGCACTGAACACTTGGTCGCGTTGCGCGCGCGTTCAGGTTCTGCATCAATTGGGTCACCCGAACCGACCCTGATTCCCCAACGTCGCGGAATCTCCACCTCGAACGTTGAAGCAGGGATCAGTGTTCACCTTCATTCTGCAGATCAGGCAGATGGTCGAAGGCCGCCCCGAGTTCTACCTGTTCGCCGTGTACTCCGCGGTGATCTGGTTGCTCTGGTTGGTCAAGGTCGTCATCTCCGCCCGCTACCGCCCGTTCACCGGCACCTTCGTCGGTACCACCAGCGTCGTCGTCCCCGTCGTGGACGAACCGCTCGACCTGTTCCGCGACGTCATCGGTCGCATGGTCGAGCAGGGACCCGGCGAGATCATCGTCGTCATCAACGGCGCTCGCAACGAGGCGCTCGAAGCCGTCTGCGACGAGTTCGCCCCGCTCGTCCGCTGGACGCACACGCCCATCCCGGGCAAGCGCAACGCCGTCAAGGTCGGCACCGAGATGTCCAACGGCGACATCACGGTACTCGTCGACTCGGACACCGTCTGGACCCCCGGCGCGCTCGAGGAGTTCCTCAAGCCGTTCGCCGACGAGTCCGTCGGCGGTGTCACGACCCGGCAGCGCATCCTCGAACCCGAGCGCAGCTGGATCACCCGCTGGGCCGACTGGCTCGAGAACTCGCGAGCGCTCTACTCGATGCCCGCGCAGAGCGTCCTCGGGCAGATCGGCTGCCTGCCCGGGCGCACGATCGCCTTCCGGCGGAGCATCCTGATGCGCGTCATGGACAAGTTCATGCACGAGAAGTTCATGGGCGTGTTCCTCGAGGTCTCCGACGACCGCACGCTCACGAACCTCACGCTCAAGGAGGGGTACCGGACCGTCTACCAGTACACCTCGCTGGTCTACACGGACGCTCCGCTGCAGGTGAAGAAGCTGTTCAAGCAGCAGCTCCGCTGGGCCCGTGGCTCGCAGTACAACACGCTGCGCATGCTGCCGTGGATGCTCGGTCACGCCCCGGTGCTCGCGGCGTTCTTCATCACCGACATCATCCTGCCGTTCATGCTCTTCGGCGTGATCGCCGGTTGGATCTACCGGGCCTTCACCGGGCAGGGCGAGAACCTGTACCAGGGCATCCTGTCGCAGTACGGCTTCTCGACGGGCTTCGTGTACGTCGCCGCCCTGATGGTCGTCTCGTCGGTGCTCAGCATGGCCATCCGGCAGATGCGCCACCTGGCCGAGAAGCCGAGTGACTTCTTCCGCCTGCCGATGTTCATCATCGTGTCGACGTTCTTCCTCATGCCGATCCGGCTCATCGGCTTCTTCCGCCTGGCGCACGCTTCCGGCTGGGGGACCCGTGCGGGCGCCTACGCCGGCGGTCCGATGCAGGAGGACCCGTCCGACGCCGCGCAGCCGTCGTCGTTCGGCGCCCAGACCCCGGTCAGCCCGATCGACGCCGCGGACCGTGCCCGGGCCGTCGACGGACGCGTGCCGCTCGGGAGCGACCAGGTTGCCGTGGACCGCGCGTTCGACGAGCTCTTCGGGGCCGACGCCACCACCAACTCCACCACGACCGTGCTCGCCACCCGGCGCGAGGCCGCTGCTGCAGCAGCAGTGCAGCCCGCAGCCCCACGGACCGCCCCCGTGAAGGCCCGCCGGTACAACCCGTACGCCGCGATCCCGTACTGCATCGGCATCGCGATCTTCGTCCTGGAGGCCTTCCTCATTGTCTGACATCATCCGCTCCTCCAGTACCTGGTGGGCGCAGTCGAGCAAGCACGCCCGCTGGACGGCGGTCGGCACGACCGCCATCGTCCTCGCCCTCGCCCTCATCACCTGGTCGGTCTGGGTCTCCCCGGCCGGCCCCGTCTCCACCGCCGTGCACCAGGCCCTCGGGGTCACCGCCCCGAAGGCCAAGAAGGTGTCCGCCGCCGAACTGCAGACGCAGCTCGACGCCGCCCAGGACCGCATCTGGGCGCTCGAGGGCAAGCTCGACTCCCGCACCGCCCAGGCCGGGTCGCGTGGCGACCAGATCACGCAGCTCAAGGCGCAGATCGCGTCGCTCCAGTCCCAGCTCGGTTCCGCGAAGGGCTCGGGAGGCTCGTCCTCCGTCACCGCGTCGGGTTCCGGTGCGAACGGGGCCGGCTATTCGGGATCTGGGGTTGGAACGCCTTCCGGTTCCGGCGACCTGACCGACGCCAGTGCCGGCGGTGGTTCTGAGTCGAACGGTGGCTCCGGCGTAGCAGCCACGAAGCCGAATACTGGGCCGTCAACCGACCCGGGCAGCACTCCCGTTGACGTACCCACCAAGGCCGAGATCCTTGACCAGCAATCGCGCTGGTACGGCCTGTACACCGCGCAGGCTCCGTTCAACTGGGCCGAGTACGACCAGGTTTCTAAGGAAGTGGGTACCGCGTCGAACATGACAGGCTTCTTCCAGGGCTTCGACCAGGAGTTCAACGCCAAGGCGGTGCAGCGCTCCTGGGCCAACGGCCGTGTGCCGCTGATGACGTGGGAAACGCTCCCGGCAAAAACCGGCAACGACCAGAAGTACATCCCCGGGTATACCAACGAGGACATCTCCGGCGGGTCGTTCGACGCCTACCTGACGAAGTACGCCAAGGCACTGGCGGCCAACGGGCAGCCGATGGTCATCCGTCTCGACCACGAGATGAACGGCTCCTGGTACAACTGGTCCGAAGGCGACGCCCAGCAGAACCCGGCAGGTTCGTACAAGAAGATGTGGCAGCACGTGCACGACATCTTCGAGGAAAACGGCGCCAACAAGTACGTCATTTGGAACTGGGCGCCGACCCGAATCGATGCTCTCCAGTCCGAAACCCGATCAATCGATCACATGAGAGGTTATTACCCGGGTGATCAGTACGTCGACTGGACTGGCATGAGCGGCTACTACCGCAGGGTGACCGACCAGCCCACGTTCCAAACGACGTTTGGTGCAACCCTCGAGCAGCTGCGATCGATCGCTCCAACCAAGAAGATCATCCTCAGTGAGATCGGTGCGACCGAGACCGGTACTTCTGTGAAAGATGGGCAGAAATCGAAGTGGTTCAACTCACTCTTCGATGCCCTAGCAGATCCTGCAAACGACGACATTATTGGATTCTCGTATTTCAGTCAGGTGGCGACGACAGTGGTCGATGGCAAGCGCACTACGAACGACTGGCGGCTCAACTCACGAGCCGATTCCCTGGCGGCCTTCGCCGAGGGCATCAAGCGCAACGACATCGACTACGACCTGCAGGAGGTCACGCCATGACCGCGTCCAAGAAGTCGCCCGACCAGGCCGACACCCGTCCCGCACCCGTCATCAGCGTCATCGGCACCGGCTACCTCGGTGCCACCCACGCGGCCGCCATGGCCGAGATGGGTTTCGAGACCATCGGCGTGGACGTCGACCCGGCGAAGCTCGCCGCGTTGTCCGCCGGCGAGGTCCCGTTCTTCGAACCCGGCCTGCCGGAGCTCATCACGAAGCACGTCGCGAGCGGCAAGCTCCGGTTCACCGCCGACATCGCCTCGGCCGTCGCCGCCGCGGACGTCCACTTCGTCTGCGTCGGCACCCCGCAGAAGGCGGGCTCGCACGCCGCCAACCTGGCGTACGTCGAGAGCGCCACCCGCGGCGTCGCCGAGAACCTCACCCACCCGGGCCTCATCGTCGGCAAGTCGACGGTCCCGGTCGGCACCGCGGCGCGACTGCGCGGCATCGTCCGCGAGTTCACGCCCTCCGGGATCGATGCCGAGCTCATCTGGAACCCGGAGTTCCTCCGCGAGGGCAAGGCCGTCGAGGACACCCTGCACCCGGACCGCCTGGTCTGGGGCGGTGCGTCCGAGGCCGCTGACGCCGTCATCCGCGAGGTCTACGCCGCGCCGATCAGCGAGGGCACCCCGGTCATCAGCACCGACCTGGCGACGGCCGAGCTCGTCAAGGTGAGCGCGAACGCGTTCCTCGCCACGAAGATCTCGTTCATCAACGCGATCTCGGAGATGTGCGCGATCACCGGCGCCGACGTGTCGACGCTCGCCGACGCCCTCGGGCACGACGCCCGCATCGGCCGGAAGTTCCTGAACGCCGGCCTCGGCTTCGGAGGCGGTTGCCTGCCGAAGGACATCCGAGCGCTCATGTACCGCGCGAACGAGATCGGCGCGGGCCAGGTCGTCGGCCTCATGCAGCAGGTCGACGAGATCAACATGGGCCAGCGTCAGCGGGTCATCGACATGGCGATCGACTCGGCCGGGGGATCGGTGCTGAACCGTCGGGTGGCCGTGATCGGCGCTGCGTTCAAGCCCCTGACCGACGACGTGCGGGACTCCCCGGCGCTCAACGTCGCCGCTGCACTGCACCTGCGCGGCGCCCAGGTCACCCTCTGGGACCCCGAGGCGATGGAGCCGGCGAAGCGCTCGTTCCCGACGCTGAGCTACGCCGCGTCGATGACGGACGCGATCGAGGGCGCCGACGTCGTCCTGGTGCTCACCGAGTGGAACGAGATCATCACCGCCGACCCGGTCGCCCTCGGTGACCTCGTCGGTCGCCGCGTCGTGATCGACGCGCGCAACTGCCTCCCGGTCCACGACTGGGTCAAAGCGGGGTGGACCGTCCGTTCCCTGGGGCGGCCCACGCCGGTCACGGGTGCACCCGTGAGCGTCGCAGCGGGGACGAACGAATCGTTGGCCACGAGCCGCTAGTCACCGTTCGCGAGACGGGTTCGTGCCGGAGGGTGGAGCCGGCGTCAGTACGGCTATGGCGTTCACCTCCAGGCCCAAGCGAACACGTCTCTTTGTGCATGCCACCAAGCGATTACGATCAGCGAACGACGCGCGCCCTCCGCAACGTAGCGCTTGGCATCTCGTTATGCCGCTGCAGATAGTGCTCAGCGAATCGGCCTGGATTTGAAAACCCAAGCCGAGCAGCAACCTCACCGACCCCCGCTGACTCCCCCGGATCGCTCAGTAGTCGATGCGCCTCGTCGAGCGTGATGTTTCGCATGTATTCCGCCGGAGATACCCCAAGGTACCGACGGAATTTCATCTGGATGGATCGTTCAGACATGTTCGAGAAATCGGCAAGCGACCTTGAAAGCCCCACGGTCCGCACTGCATCGAACCGCCCACAGTGCATCTGCAGTAACAGGTTTTGGAATGCCGAATCGCAGGTCACCCCTGGGTTTTCAACAGGGTAGGACGCCTCGACAGCCTCATTGAGCCGGCGTATGATTCCTTGCCATTCGACGTCATCTGACGACCTATTGATGTGCTTACGGACGTCAATAGCAATACGGCTAAGATCCTCGCCATTGCCGGACGGAACACACTGGCGCACGAGCCGATCCCCGTGATCATTGCCACGAACACCATATATGAGCGATAGTCGAGAGGTGTCAGCGCAGAAATCCATCTTACGGACCGCGCTCAGAAGATAGAACCTTCCGGGCCTTGCGCGAACTACTTTGCCGCGGTCGTCAACAATAACTCCAGATCCGTCCTTGATGTGGGCAATCACGTCGGCACCCCGCGGCACAGAGGTACCCATCCATTTTGCGGAGAGGTACGAATCTTGTATCCAACACGTCTGGTAGCTCATATCCCACTTATCCACGCCTAGGTAGATCATCTTCACGCCCGAACAACCCCCAGGTTGGCACACCAATGACGCAGCACGCAAGGGCGACCTTCGCGGAACTTAAGCTGAGCATAAACGTGAACGACCATCATCATCATCGACCTGATTCAGGTTTATAGACTCGCCATTAGCCGGCAAGCTAGGGCTCGAGGTCGGCGACTGTCGCTCCCGCGGACGCGGGCCGGCGTGCGCAGCAAGGGGCCCCCAAAATCACGATCGGAGGGGGGCGGGTTTCGGGGCACTGCACGAAGCCGGGCCTACTGGCTCGGGCGGAATCCCGGATGACGGCACCCTTCCTGTCGGCGACGACCAGCCAGCAACCCGCCCGTCCTGGGGGCAATGCAGCTCTCCCCGACAGACGCGACAGAAAATTCGAGCGGCCCGCGGCACCCCTGACGGTTCTGTAACGCACCACACAATCGGAAGTAACTTCTTAGATCAAGACCAATCCTTATTGCATGGCGCGCCCATAACCGAAAAATATCCTTTCGCCTCACTCGCAGGGATATCGTGAGCGCATGCTTGCGCGGTTCAAGCCACGAGACTATCACCGACGGGTACTAAGCCCAATGGTGGCGATTTGAACGTCCACGCGGACGAGCGGCAAGCCCCTCGCAGTGAGAAAACCCAGGACAACAGCGTGAACCTCATGAGCAACATCGCGGGCTATGGATCCTTCCGCTGTTCCGATAATCACGGTCACAATTCCGTCAAAGATTGTGACGTGTGGTTCGCGCTGGCCTCGTGCATTCCATGTCGCCAGCGAGCGTTCGGCCGAGTGCAGAACCTGCCGCTGGTAGACTTTTGCAACCCCGGTTACCTCAATGATCTGCCTCTCGAGGTCGGTCGCAATAGCGATGTCTTTGTCAAGCATTTGACCATCCTCGAATAGACCCGGGGGGACTGTGTGACAATCGGAGCAGCGACCCGCACGATGGCGAAGGACCATTTCTAGGGCGACAGTCGATCGACGATAATGTAACGACGCGAAGTCGCTAACCTGCTGCACCGCCGCTCCAGGCAAGACAATTGTGATCGCGTTTGGCCATACGCATTTCATCACCGCGGTCCAGAGACGTAAAGTGGTGCAAGGTCGACCCCGCAGCGTTCTTGTACAGCTGCTCGCCAGTGACGCACCGCGTCGTTCTGGCGTTGCACCGCTTCGGCAAGGAGATAAATGAATTGGTCGTCAGCGGTGGATCGTTGTTGCTCGTCGAACCGGTTCAGTGTCTTCGTGTAAGCGGTGACTACCTTTGCCCAATCTTGAGATCCGATCGAGGGGGTGCTCGTTCGACTGAGGTGCTGATATAGCTGCTGAAGTTTCTGTAGGCCGGAATGAATCGTGTCCGGCGTAGTCTTAGTGGCAGTGGTATTCGTGGCTGCTACGAGGTCAGCGGCAGCGGCGCAGAAATCGTCTTCAGCGGGTGGTTCCGCTGTCCGGGACGGCGCTGAGGGCATTGCCGTCGGAGTGAAAGCCGATGCGGACGGTTCGCCTCGAACGGTCGCGGCGCTGCTGCAGCCGACGAGCGCGAGCGTGAGCAACCCGATTACGGTGAGTTGTGCTTTCTGCCGTGAGTACAACTGGGATTGGCGCCGGGCGTTGGGCTGGTGAGAGCTCGCTGGGGGAGTCTGTTGGTCGGTCATGGGCGAGGATGTGCTCCGTTCGGTATCGCGCGGCGCGCAGGGTTGCGAGTGCGCGCTGCCAGGTGCGTTCTCGGATAAAGACGGCGTCGATGGCGACTGCGCTGATGGAGAACCAGGGCAACCCCATGAGAATGCCGATGCCGATGTGGAAGCCGAGTAGGACGATGAGTGCTGCACGGCGGGTCCATCCAGTTAGCAACAGCACCGGAAAGGTCATTTGCACCAGCACGGTGAGCGTGGTCATAAGCGCAACTCCCGGCCCCCAGGCCGTTACGAGGTCGGCAAGCTCGGGCCACGTGCTGAACTGTTTGACGTGCAGCGGATCATAGATCGCCCATCCCTGCGCCCAGGCTTGGCCGCCGGCCTTATAGAGGCCGCCCGCGGCGTAGATGAAGCACACCTGCGCACCGAGTGCGGCAAGTGCTCCGTTATGCGCCGCGTTCTGAAGTGCCGAACGAGGACAGTTCAGCGGTCGTTGCTGGCGAACGGTGAAGGCCGAGCTGGGGTCTGTGAAAAAGAGCAGCGTGAGGGCGATCCGGATTAAGTTGTCGCTCTGATCCGCGGTGAACGTGGTGAGCTGGCCCAATCCAACCCATAAGATCAACAGGGTAATAATCGCGACTCGGGTTCCTACTCCGAGGATGAGCATCACTGCCGCTCCCGCAACGACACCGAACAACAGTGCGAGGCCAGCGGGGTGTGAGGCCGCCAGCCATACCCAGGCATAGGGGAAGAACGTGACGAAGTCCGTGGATGGAGCCGCGAACTGGCCAGTCCACTTCGCACCGTAGGAGTAGTCCCGAGTGAACGAGTTTGACACCATCTCTCCGAATATGGCTACGCCAAGCAGAATGCGCGTAACTGCGAGGCCGTGCAGCGCATGCGGGGCGGCCGTGAACCACGCCCACGCCTGTGCTGTTGCCGTGACAACACGCGATACGACAGCATCGCAAGCATCCGAAAACGAGACCCACGCAGCACGCAGGAGCGCCTGAATCGTTCCTGCCACTGTCATTGCCGCGCCTTGTAGAGAGCCCAGGCTTTCTGGAAGGTGTTCCGGAAGCCGTCATCGGCACGACTGAAGGAGAATCCGACGTTGCGCCAGCCGGTCGCGGCAACGACCGGAGCTGGGCGTTGCGGTTTGATATCGTTCCGGCTTGCAAACGGAACGATGCCGTGTCGCTGGACGCGGAACTGCACGGCTTCGACACGCGATCCCCAGATGCTGTAGGCAACTTCTGTCGCGTACGCCGCGGTTCGCTCGTCTTCCTGCAGGTACCTTGCCGCCACGGCGGTCGGCCCGAGGATCTCGAGTGCACGTTCCAGTGCTGGTTCGTTGGTAAACGAGCGACCGGCTACTTCTCGCTGCTTCGTATTCAACGCTCCCCAGGCGTCGCGGAAGGACGCGGCTTGATGCGCCCCCATCGTCGCGGCCTTGGGCGGGAACGGGTTATGCCAGGCAAGGGCGTACTCCACGTCCGTCGCGCTAACCCACACCGTGGCAGCGCCATTGTCGCTGCTAATCTGTGCGCGGACAAGGATTTCGTTGTCGCCGTTGATCGGGTCGGGAGCGAACACCGACCAGCTCTGCCCAAACCAGGGCAGCATGTACCGCTCGAGCAGATCTCCCGGGACGAGTTGTCGCATGGCTGTCGGCGGAGCGATCCACAAGAAGGACGCGAAGATCTGCCAGCCGGCGAAGAAGAGGATGCCGCCGGCGGCGGCGTTCGACAGCCACTGGCGAAGGTTACGACGTGGTTTCGGTTGCGTCTGCGTTGGGCGCATGTTGTCCTCCTCGTTCGCATGTCTTCGGTCGGGGCGTGGGGTGCCACGACAACAGCCGAAGCCATCGTCACGACACCCCACAGCGGCTGAATTAGCTGACTACCTTGAGGCGTCGTCGTCGTGCCGCGGCGGCGGCCAAGATGCCGCCCATGAGCAGCAGCGCGATCGCGGTAGCAGACAGCCCGACCATCAGTGACCGATCAGCGCCGGTGAAGGCGAGGGATCCGCCATTTCCCGAGGCATGGTGCTGTCCCGCCCCGTTTGAGGCGCCCGCCGCCGTTACCACCGTGGTCGCCCCGCTCGCCGTGCCCGATGCGTTCGCGGATGCATTTGTCGACGCGTTCGAGATCGCCGCAGCCTGAGCAGCCGAGGCCCCTGACACGTTCCCCGCGGCCGACGTATCGGCGTTGCTATCGGAACTGTTGTCACCGTTCGAGGCAGCCTGGGCTGCGGCTGCAGCAGCAGCATCGGCGTTCGATGTTGCGTTCTGCGAGGCGTTTGCGGATGCGGTGCTGTTCGAAGCTGACTGCGCTGCCGCGGTCGCATCGCTATTCGCAGCCGCAGAGGCCGCTGTTGTTGCGTTAGCCTGTGCCGCTGCCTGCGCTGCGGCATTGGCTTGCGCGTCCGCCGCGGCTGACGCTGACGCGTTGGTATTCGTCGCACCGTTCGTCGCCGTCGTCGCATCCGCGTCCGTCGCACCGTTCGTCGCCGTCGTCGCATCCGCGTTCGTCGCACCGTTCGTCGCCGTCGTCGCATCCGCGTTCGTCGCACCGTTCGTCGCCGTCGTCGCATCCGCGTCCGTCGCACCGTTCGTCGCCGTCGTCGCATCCGCGTCCGTCGCACCGTTCGTCGCCGTCGTCGCATCCGCGTCCGTCGCACCGTTCGTCGCCGTCGTCGCATCCGCGTTCGTCGCACCGTTCGTCGCCGTCGTCGCATCCGCGTTCGTCGCACCGTTCGTCGCCGTCGTCGCATCCGCGTTCGTCGCACCGTTCGTCGCCGTCGTCGCATCCGCGTTCGTCGCACCGTTCGTCGCCGTCGTCGCATCCGCGTTCGTCGCACCGTTCGTCGCCGTCGTCGCATCCGCGTCAGCGTTGGACCCGGTTTCCGTGCAATGCAGCCCACCGGCCTGCATGGTCGAATCGACATCGACGCGCTCGAACCCGAGTTCGGCGGACCCGAGACCGCTCGGGGCCACAACGGGAACCGGGAGGAGGGTGAGGTCGGCGTTGAGGCCGTTCATCGACCCCGAGGCGCGGGTTCCGTCTGCGGTCTGCACGACGTTGGTAGTGCCTCCGTAAGCAAGCTGCCCGTCGACGATGCGAGAAAGGGCAGAACCAAGCTGGGAGCCGGCGAAGAGGTCGGAGATCTCGATAGCTGCCCCGGGCTCGATCTGCACAGCGCGACCGTTGGGACCGCCGATCTGCACGGTCATCGTCGGAAGCTGTGACACCGTGAGCGTCGCACCTCCCGGCTGGCCGGTGGTCCGCGCAGTGATCGTGCCGGTGTCGTCCGCGCCAGACTCACCACCCCAGCTAACCCCGACATTGCCGCCGAAGAGCTGCACATCGGCGAACTTCCATGTCGAGGTGGTCTCCGCTGCCAGTGCCGCCGGGCAGGTGGCTGTGGGAGAAGCGACCAGCCTCACCTCGTTCGTGTTCTGCCCCAGATTGGCTTGCCCGAGTGGCAGCACGCGTGAGACGCCGGGAACCGGCGCGCCCCCAGCCTCGATCCGCGGAACGAGTTGTAGGTTGCCCGTGTTCGAGCTCGAACTTGCGACGACACCGCCGTCGTTCAGCACGTCATCCGTCCAGGCGGTCTTCGTGGAACCAGTGAGCGCGTCGAGTGTTGCGAGCGGGCTGAGGTCGACTGCCCCGAAGTCCTGGTCGTTGTTCGCGGTCTCCTGTACCGTCGTCGATGTGGACTGCGATCGCACGGGGTTCAGGTTGAGCCCCGTGAAGCCCGCACCGACAGGGGCAGCACGGCTGTACGCACGCGCGGTCGGGTCATTCGCGACGGTGCCGGGGACCGCGTAATCGCCCACGCCGGTTCCGTCGTACTGCGACAGCCCCTCCGAGTTGACCGCGACCACGCTCTCGGCGATGTTCGCGCGAGCATTCACCGAGTCGTTCAGCAGACCAACACCGGCGAAGACGCCATAATTACGAGCAGCGCCGCTAAAGGCACCAGCGTCAGCGGGGAGGTCCGCAGCAGACGCCGACTGGTGCATCGGAACCAAGGTTGTTGCTGCGACCGTGAGAAGAACACTTCCCCCGGCAGCAAAGAACAAATTTCGTGTCAATTTCATCATCGAAGAGCCCCACTTGTCAGTCGAATATCAGACATCTCTCGCCGCAGTCACGAATTCGTGATGTAACGACGTCGCCAGAATCGCAGCGACACGAGCCCACTTGACCACCGCGAGACAGTATGAGCAAAATAACCAGCTCGGGCGGTATATCAGGGCGAGGTTGCTGATCATGGCCGACGATGGGTCGAAGACGTGAGGAGAGCGAGCCATGCATCAGGTAGATCGGCGGAGTTTTATGAAGTTCGTGACAGCAGCTTCAATCCTCGCCGGGGTCAGTTCCAGAACTTTTACGGAGGCGCGGGACGTTGTGAGCTTGCCAGATATCGAGCGGTGGAAGATTCCAGGACCACACAAGATGTCGGTTTTGGTGCAAGCGCTGAGCACCATTTATTACCCGTCAGACATCTCCGCTGATGACCCTAGACCAGTGATTATTTGGGGCAACGGTACCGGCGCTGTCCCGGTGGTGTATCGAGGGCTCTTCAAGCATTGGGTGAGTTACGGGTACGTTGTTGCAGCAGCAAATACCCCGAATGCCGCGCTCGGGCTCTTGATGCGTCAGTGTATCGACTCGCTGGAACGGCAGAATGAAGCTTCTGCGGGACTGTTCGCGGGTGCGCTGCGGCTGGACAAGATCGCCTCCAGCGGGCACTCACAGGGCGGTCAAGCAGCCATCAATGCAGCAATTGACCCGCGCGTAAGAACGCTGATCCCCATCCAGCCCGGGCCCCTCGCGGATGTCGCGCTCATATCTACCCCAATGCTGCTACTCACGGGAACTTCCGACGTGATCGTTTACCCGCCGCTATATGTCGAACGTTGGATGCGAGATCGAGCACGAGGCCCCATGGTCTATGGCAGCCTTCGCGGTGCGACACATTTCGAGTCAGTTTCCACGAAGGACGACAGCGGTTTCGCGTCCGTCACCACCGCATGGCTGGAAGCAGTCCTAAACAGGAACGGGTCTGCGGCACGGCAGTTTTTCGGTCCCGACTTCGGCTTCCAACGATCCCCGATGTGGACGGGCGTCACGAGGAACACTGCCGCGGAGCGCTTCCTGCCCAATGGGGACAACGCTTCCACCTGACCGTCGGCCAACTCAGATAGGAATAGGCCGCCGCCGGCGATCCGCCGATATCCGCCGTGCTCGAAGAGCTCGCCGACGCGCAGGGACAGGGTCGGCTGCAGCTCAATTGAATTGGGGGGCTGCTCGAGCTACGGCGCCCGAAGCCACGGGTAGGCGGAATGGTCCTGACGCAGACCATCACGGTACGCACTTGGTCAGCTGAATAGCTTCCCGAGGATCCCGATCGATGAGGGCGCCCTGACCGCGACCGGCATCGTGACCCTCGCCATCGTCGCAGTCGTCAGCCTCGACGGCGCGATTTTTGGCGGCCTCGCCGGGATGCGTTATCACCGCAAGGTTGACCGTGTCGGCCTCGGCCGCTGACGTCAACACACACCATCACCACAACAGGAATGACCGCTCTGAAGGAGACACCATGATCGACAACGCAACTGCCAACAGACTCTTCGACGTCAAGGTCGTTGACCCACACGGCGCCAAAGTCGGCACCGTAAAGCAGGTCTACCTCAACAACGAAAACGGGCTGCCCCTGTTCGTGTCCGTGGCGACTGGGCTGTTCGGAACTTCCGAGTCCTTCGTGCCGCTGCAGGACGCCACGTACGCCGGAGACGAACTCCGCGTCGGCTACGACAAAGACAGGATCAAGGACGCCCCTCGCATTGACGCTGACGGCGACCTGTCCGAGGACGAGCAGGAGCGCATCTGGGACTACTACGGCCTGACCGCCACCACAGGTGCTCCGACAAATGCTGCAGCCGACAACACCCAAACCACACACGCACCCAACCACGACATCACCCACGCTGACGACGCGGTCACCCGATCCGAGGAACGCCTCAACGTCGGCACTCAGAATGTGCAGACCGGCCGGGCCCGCCTCCGCAAACACATCGTCACCGAGCAGCAGACCGTCACCGTCCCGGTACAGCATGAAGAGCTCCGCGTCGTGACCGAGCCCATCACCGAAACCAACGTCGGATCAGCGACCGACAGGCCCGCACTGTCCGAAGACGAACACGAAGTGACCCTGCACGAAGAGCGCGTCGTCGTCGACAAGGAAACCATCCCCGTCGAGCGGGTCCACATCGGCAAGGAGACCGTCACCGAACAGCAGCAAGTCACCGAGGACGTCTCCCACGAAGAGATCGAAATCGACGAAGACGACACAAAACACCGCTAACTCCCCGCGCACCACCAACACTGGTGGCGGCTCTCCAACGAAGAGCCACCACCGTGGTACTGATGGTGGTGCCGGTTCCTTCCCGGGAATCGTGCATGAGGGAGTGATGGGGGCGGCCGGGACCAAGTAGGGATTGGTCCCGGCCGCATCTTTTCTCGTAGGGCCGGTGCTGATCAGGGTGTCTACACAGATGGTGAACTGCGGCCCAGCAATCGCCACACTGGGCTACCTACCGGGCACCTAACGAATCCGCCAACTTGGAAGCTTCAACGAGCGCCCGCCGGATTGCCGGTGCCCTCCGCCAGATCAAGCCGCCCGCGGCCAGACCCGACGTCCTCGACGAGCTCGCCGACGCGCAGAAACCGGCGAATGTGAAGCGGCCCCGGTCTCTGGGGGGAACCAGACCGGGGCCGCTGCAGCTCGAGCGGGCTGGGGCTGCTCGAACCACGCGCGCCCGGTTTCGAGGGGGGACGTTCCCGAACGCGGCAACCACGCTACGCACCACCACCGAGACCCAGCAACCCGAACCGGCGATGAGGTCACTGGGACCTCCACACGGTGCCGCACAGCAACCACACCCACGCAACGGTCTCTGCCTGCCCGCTCCACCACTCGATCGGGGCAGCGCCACCGGTCGACATACTCTCCATCTGTCGGGCGACCCGATGTCTTCATCCGCAACGTTGCATCCGGTTGCACCCGGTTGCACCCGATCAACTCGGCTGAGCCCGCGGCAGTGGTCCGCCGCGCATCAGCGAGCTCGTCGACAGTCGGCCCGCTGCTCAGAGCGCACCGCCATGACCAGCATCGAAAACACCCGGATCCGTCACGTGCTCTATCGGTAGGTCCGCAGCAGGCACATACTGAGCGTGATAGCGGAACCCGAATCCGCAAGCGGCGGGGACATCCCCAGCCCACGGGGAGGAAGCGCCACCCTCACGTCAATTGCACGTCGACGCTTCCTTCCTGTCCGATTTCACCCCCACAACTCGTCCAGCCACGATTCGGGTCAATGGCCGGACGAGCAGGGACGTGCACGTCCCCGCGAGCCGGGCAACTCACCCCGCCCGGCTCGCGCACGACCGCACCCCATGCCGTCCACACGCAACAGGACGCAACGCATCAGTGATGGCCCGTCCCACACACTCACCCGAAGAGCCGCGGAACGGGACCACCCTGACGCTTACAAACAATCTTCGACACCGACGCCACAACCGATTGGAAGTGCGCAGCACCCCGCGGCGCCGAAAGTGGCAGGAAGCGTTGACGTCCGGCGCGTGGTCGGGCGTCTGCCCGGGCATTCGGTCAGAGGTCTCCCAGATGCCGCTACCACGGAGGCGGTTGACCCTCGGGAGCGCCCCCTGCAGACGGCGAAACGGCGGGGCCGCTCGGTGTCGAGCGTCCCCGCCGCCCGTGAGAGCCCCGAAACGGAACTCCTTACTCACGGTACGAGGCGAACGCCCAGATGTACATCCCGTTGAGCACGATTCGACAAGGCGGCGCAGACGCTGCAAACGAGCGTCTCGTTCAGCGACGTTCGTACCTGGTCAGCTTTCCCGGTTTGGCGTGATCTGCGCCGACCTGGTGGTGATTCGCAGGAGTGACCGCCGCGGGCTAATGCTTCGCGCCGCTACTCCGACGGTGAATAGCACCAGCGCGGTGCTCATGCTGCTGAACCGCGTGTCGGGTTGGGCAAAGAAGGTGAGGCTTCCAGTGTGGTCGGCATAGATGTTCGGGTAGACGTAGCCAGGGATGACGCGTCAGGCAAGTGCGCCCGGCCGGCGTCGTGGGCGGTCCTGGTTTCGGATGATCTGTCGTTTGCTCTATCGGTGCGGGCGCATGCTGTGCATGACATCGGAACCCGAATCCGCGAGCGGCTGAGCGACAGGTTCAGCCCATGGGGAGGAAGCGCCTACCTGGCGTCCGTTATGCGTCGACGTTCCCTTCCTGTCCTGTGCCCCGTATCTCGTCCTGCCGTGATTCGGGTGATCGGCCGGGGAGGGCAGGGACGCCCTCGTCCTCGCGAGCGCGGCTTGGGGCAAAGAAGAGCTCAGGGGCCCTTGCCTAGTGCTAGCCGAGGAGCCCGTGGAATGGTTCGCTCGAGCGACCCAGCGGTCCGAACTTTTGGTGCCATGCCCTCCGCGATCGGCACTCCGTCCCGCTGCGCTTGCGGACACCGCCCTCGGGTCCATGAACCTATTGATCTCAGCGGACCGCGCGCTGCGGCCGCGGCAAGCCACGAAGGCCAACGAGTGAATGTCTTGACAGACGGTGCCCGTTCTGAGCCGAGAGGACTCGGGAAACTCCGAGCGAAGAGGCGTCTGATTGCATCATGCAACTTCGAGCGCGGTCCTCCTGGGCGGCTCTCCTTCCTGCTTCGGTGATTCTCGTGACTGCCGAACATGACTTGGACGGGTCCCTCTCGGATGACGAGCGTGACGCCATCGCGACGGCGCTGCCGAAGCGGCGCGCCGAGTTCGTGACCGGACGTGTGCTCGGGCGGCGGGCCCTTGCTGCCATTGGCGTTTGGGGGGCGTCGATCCCCTGTACACGGAGCGGGGCGCCGGTGTGGCCGGCAGGGTTCGTCGGGACCATCACGCACTCCATCGGCCTCCGCGCATGCGCCGTAGGGCGACGCGACGAGTTTGCTGGGATCGGCATCGATGCGACGCCCGCCTGCCCCTTGCCCGATGGCGTGCTCGAACGCGTGGTGGACGTCGGTAGTGCGTCCGTCGCCTCGAGCCTCGAAGCGCTCCGGCGACGCGGGATTCAGAGTTCGGACAGCGTGCTCCTCGCGACCGCTGAGGCTGTTGCGAAAGCACGGACGTCGGCCCACGGAGGCTGGTACGGCATCGACGGCGCAAACATCACAGTTTGCCCAGACGGTTCGTTCATCGCCAGTGCACGCCGGGGCCCGAGGTTCGCTGGAACCGGCAGGTGGTCGGTGGATGGAGGCATGGCGCTGGCAGGCATCACGCTCGACGAGCACTGAAGCCGGAGCACATGGACGCGGCGGAACGAACAACGAGAGGACAAAGACCATGGGGCTGCAGAACGACACGTCGATCGATAAGTTGTTCGAACGGTACGCCGACCGTCCGGCACTGCGGCAGTGCTCCGGAGTAGGCATCACGGACACGAGCTTCCGGGAATTGTGGGGTCGGGCAAGCGCCCTGGCAGCAGCGCTTGGTGAAACCGTGCGTGCCGGCGACAGAATCGCGGTGCTCGGCGCTGTGAGCGCTGACCTCGTCACGCTCGACCTTGCGTCGTGGATCCTCGGCGCGGTGAGCGTCCCGCTGCAGGTGAGCGCATCCGTCGACACCCTGCACGCGATCGTCGACGAGACAGTGCCGGTCTGGATTGCTGCCACTTCCGAGCAGCTCGCGACGGCGGTGACGGTTGCGGAGACATCAGGAGAAGGCGTTCGGACGATACTGCTCGACGCCGGCGCCGACGCCGACGCCGACGTGACACTCGACCAGCTCGTCGCTCGCGGCGTCGGCTTGCCGCGGCTCAGCCCGTGGCACCCTGCACCCGGTGAGGACCCCCTGGCGCTGCTGCTCTACACGTCCGGCAGCACAGGCACCCCAAAGGGCGCGATGTACACGCGCTCCATGGTCGAGCGGCTGTGGCATGCGTTCCAGCCCGACCCTGCCGTAGACGCTGACGCATCTTCGAGCTCCGACTTTGGAGACACCAGCCTCGTCGGGTACGCGTACCTCCCGATGAGCCACCTCACCGGCCGAGCGGCTCTGTTCGGGACGCTCGGCCGTGGTGGGACGGTCGCGATCGCGACCTCGACGGACCTGTCGAGGCTCTTCGACGACCTCCGAGCCTTCACTCCAACTGAGTTCGTCTTCGTGCCGCGCGTCGCGGAGATGGTCCGGCAGGAGGGCGACCGTGAGGAAGAACGAAGGGTCGCCGCCGGCGGCGCGGACCGAGCAGCGGTCCGCGCCGCGGTCCAGGCGGACCTCCGGGTGCGTGCGCTTGGAGGACGGATCGGTCAGGCCATCTGCACCAGCGCCCCGCTGATGCAGGAGCTCCGCACCTACCTCGAGGAGTGTCTCGGAACGACGCTGCACGATCTGTACGGGTCGACTGAAGCGGGCAACATTCTCCGCAATGGGGTCGTCCAGCAGCCGCCTGTCACGGAACACAAGCTCGTCGACGTGCCCGAGCTCGGGTACCGCATCACCGACCGTCCGTATCCGCGGGGCGAACTGCTGGTGAAGAGCACTGCCGTCATCGCGGGGTACTTCCACCGGCCGGACGTCACCGCCGCGGTCTTCGACGAGGAAGGTTTCTACCGAACCGGTGACGTCATGGCGCAGATCGGACTCGACACCTATGCGTACGTAGACCGTCGGAACAACGTCATCAAGCTGTCGCAGGGCGAGTTCGTTGCGGTGGCGCCGCTCGAGGGGACATACGGCGGGACGCCTGAGGTGCACCAGATCGCACTGCACGGCGATAGTCGGCACGCGTTCCTCGTCGCGGTCGTCGTGCCGGCGGCCGCGGGGGTCTCAGAGCGCGATGTCCTTACCGGCCTCCAACGCACCGCACGCGAGCATGGCCTCGCGCCCTATGAGGTGCCCCGCGGCGTGATTATTGAATCGCAGCCGTTCACTGTCGAGAACGGGCTGTTGTCCGACGCCCGTAAGCTCCTGCGCCCGCGCATCATGGAGCGGTACGGTGAGCGCTTCGCCGCCCTCTACGACGCCGTCGCCACGCAGCAGAACGGCACGCTGGTGGCCGCCCTGCGCGAACGCGTCGACGAAGAAGCGACGGTCGATATCGTGGTGCGCGCGGCGCGCGAGTTTCTCGGCGCCGACGTGTCTCCGGCGACCGCCGCGGCGTCCCGGTTCTCAGACCTCGGTGGGGACTCGCTATCCGCGCTGACGTTCTCCGGGATCCTCGAGGACGTGTTCGACGCCGAGGTGCCAGTTGGCGTCCTCACTGATCCGACGAACGACCTCGCCGCCGTCGCCGCGTTCGTCGAGCGCTCCGCCTCCGACGACCGTCCGACTGTGACCCGTGTGCACGGTGCCGATGTGCTCACGCTCCGCGCCAGCGACCTGCTTCTCGACCGGATGCTCGGCGGCACACCTGAACCGGTCCCCCGAGCATCGACGGCTCAGGCACGGCCCCGCACCGTCCTACTCACCGGTGCTAACGGCTACCTCGGCCGGTTCATGGCCCTCGACTGGCTCGAACACCTTGCTCAGATCGACGGCACGCTGGTGTGCATCGTGCGAGGTACCGACGATGCCGACGCCCGGCGCCGCCTCGAAGATGCCTTCGCGGCCGACCCCGCGTTCGCCGAACGCTTCGCCGAACTGTCGGACTCGCTCGAGGTGCTGGCCGGCGACGTCAGCGAGCATCACCTTGGCCTCGACGAGCAACGGTGGCAGGGCCTGGCCGCCACAGTGGACCTCGTCGCGCACGCAGCTGCTCTGGTGAATCACGTTCTCCCGTACACGGCGCTGTTCGGTCCGAATGTCATCGGCACCGCCGAGGTCGTCAGTCTGGCGGTCGCCGCCGGCAGCGTGCCCGTCACCTTCGTCTCCAGCGTCGCCGTCGCTGGCGGTGCACGGCCAAACGCTGCCACAGGACCAGCCCCGTCCGCACTCGACGAGCACGCCGACATCCGCGCCACAATCGCCGAGTGGTCCGTCGGCGACGAGTACGCCAACGGATACGGGGCGAGCAAGTGGGCGAGCGAGGTCCTGCTCCGCGAGGCGCACGACCGCCACGGCGTTCCCGTGGCCGTGTTCCGCTCTGACATGGTCCTGGCGCATCCGCGCTGGCGAGGCCAGGTGAACCTCCCCGACGTGTTCACCCGACTGATCTGGAGTGTGCTCACCACCGGGATCGCACCCGTGTCCTTCGTCAAGCGTGGGCCAGACGGTGAGCGGCTGGCGTCCCACTACGACGGGCTGCCGGCCGATTTCACGGCCGCTGCGATCAACGAAATCGGCGCTTCGCTCACCGCGGGGTACCACACCTTCAACGTCGTGAACCCCCATGACGACGGTGTATCGCTCGACACGTTCATCGACTGGCTCAGTGAGGACGGGCACACCATCGAGCGCGTCCCGAACTACGCGGAGTGGGCGAACCGGTTCCGCGAGGCCTTGGGAGAGCTACCAGACGAGGACCGCGCCCGATCCGTCCTGCCGCTGATGCAGGCGTTCGCCGCACCTGAAGAACCACACGCCGGCTCGCTCATCCCATCCCACGCATTCTCCAAGGCCGTTCGGTCGGTCCGGCCACTCGGAACGTCAGAGGTCCCGTCGCTCGACCACGCTTTCATCACGAAGGCGGCGAACGATCTCGCGTTCCTGGGGCTACTCAAGCCCACACAGCAGGCGTCAGCTACCTGAGTCCGCGGCCGCGGAAGGCCAGAGACGCTGCCGCCGTCGTGGGTGAGGTCAGTCTTGTGGGGAAGGGGGAGTAACCGCGCATAGCGGAGATCGACTATGTCTTCACCCGGCCTCCGTGCAGCAAACCTCGTACGGACAGAGATCACCGACATCACGGTGAAGGAAGCGTGGACCGGACCGGCTCGGCTGCAGCTGTTCGCGCACGCCTTGGCGCCGATGACGGACCTGCCCGTCCTTGAGGTCGTCAGCGCCTCGCACATCGTCGCTGACCTGGCCCTCGCTCCCGTGCAGCACGCCTACGACTAGCTCGCCGCCGCGAACGCGCAGGCGGCTCAGTAGCGTCACGGTTACGACCACTCCTCCCCCGACTGTACCGCGTCCGGTCCGCCGTCGCAGCAGCACCCGTACGCACCTCGTCGATGCCGCCGAAGCGGTGTTCGACGACACCGGCACTACCGCGATCAGCGTCGAAGCGATCGTCAGCGGACGTTCACTTTCCCGCTCGAACCCGGGGACGGATACATCATCGACAACGAACGCTACCTCCACGGCAGGCTCACGTTCAGTGGCGCACGTGAGATGCTGCGGACGCTGATGCTCTAATCCTCACCTGATCCTCCACAGCGCCTTCGACAGGAAGAGCGCCCGACGGCTGGCACCTGGTAGGTGCCAGCCGTCGCCTCTCCGCTCATATGGCGCTTGCGGTCACGGACAGCGATCAGGTGTCAGACTTCCCAGTCCGACGAGTACGTTCGCCCCTGGAGCAAAGTCGCGAGTTCGGCGTGCACCGTCATGGTCTTCTCCAGCCGAGCGGCTCGTTCAGCGGTCAGCGACTCCACGTCCCAGTCTCGTTCCGAGAAGTACGCCGCGTACGGGTTCACGACGCACTTGAAGTCGAGCATCAGGGATTGGCCGAGCGCCGCGGTCGCCATGTAACTGTGCGGCAGGCCCGCGGCACACACGAACGTGATCACCTTGTCGAACCACGCCGCACGACGCCCGTTTCCGGTTGCGCCCGTGGCCTCAATCAGCGACTTGACGGTCGAGGACGGCGCCCAGTTGTAGATCGGGAACGCCAACACCACTCCGTCAGCCTCACGGATGAGAGCGTGGAGGGCGCGGATCGACTCACTGTCGAAGACTCGGTCGTTGTCGAATGGCGGCAGGTCAACTGCTGCGAGATCTATGACCTCCGATTGGTGTCCAGCCACGGTGAGCAGCGTGGCCGACCGCTCGGCAAGACGGCGACTGATGCTGGCCGGGTCGAGACTGCAGGAGATGACCGGCAAACGCAGAGAGATCACCTCTGCACGGTACCGAGCGGAGACAGTACACAGTAATGACATTTGCCCAACCGTCGTCTCGTAAGACCGACGAACCAGGTGCACTTCGACATCGAGGTGGAGGACGACCGGCTAGCTCGGGATATCTGGTGCTATCGCCCGCTTGCGCGGAGTAGCTGCGTGATCCAGATCAGAGTCGAGCGCTTGCGCGTCATTCCAGATGGCGGCGAGACGGGAGAGGGCGGCGTCAACGGCAGCGTCCGTGGCACCGAGCTCGACGTAGGTCTCCTGCAGAGTGAGTTGGGTGAACCGGGACGGTGGGCGAACCATCGGTCCGACAGCCTCTCGATCCGTCTCGTGTGCGGCGGCGGCGCGTCTGGTGGGGATGATGCTCGTCATCGATCTGCCGGACAAGGTGACCCCGGTGCGGGCCCAACCGTGCACGTCTAACGGCAACAGCAGCTGCTCTGCCCTGCGCCACTGCCCGGGGAGTAGCTGCTCGCAGTCATGCTGGTCGAGGTTGCCCTTGGTCGGGTCGAGCATGCCGATGACGTCGCCTCTGAATCCGGCCCAGGCCGGGCCCGCGATCCGCAACCACCGGGTCACAGCACACGCCGCACACGCGGCTGGGTCGTCGGCGGAGGGGACGACCGTGCCGCGGATGCGCACGATGCTCGTCACTGCGACATCGTCTGCCGTGACAGCTTGCGCCTGCTGGCGGGTGAGGTGGAGGACGCCGAGGAGGACGATGAGGAACGCGTCGCGGCGGCCGCGGAGTCCGATCGGGTACCGGTACTTCGGGATCGCCGCGAGCACTGCTCCGACGGCCGCATGGTCGGGGACTTCTGGTCGCGGCCACACCCGCGCCGGCACCATGGGTATCGGATCTGCCAGGCCCGCTGCGAGGTGGTGCGCACGGATCGCGTGCCGGCGGAGCCGCTGCGTCGAAGCAGCCCCGGGAAACTGCTTCAGGAACTGCTCGATCGTTGCTGCCGTCGCCGGGAGCGGCTGGTGTCCCGTCGCGGCGCACCACGCGGCGAATCGGCCCCAATGCGCCTCGAGCAGCGCCCTGCTGCCGGGTCGGGGTTCGGGGCTGCGTTCGGGGGAAGTTTGGGCGGTCACAAGCGCATCCGGGTGACGGCGTTGCGGACCAGGGGCGTGTACTCGCGGTCGTAGATCTGCAGGGTGGCGGCGTTGGTGTGGTGGGTCTGGTTCATGATCTCCACATCCGTCGCGCCCGCGTTCCGCGCCTCGGTGACGAACCCGGCACGGAGCGAGTGCCCGGACCACCCCTCCTCCCCCAACCCCGCCGCTCGCGCACGGCGCGCGACGGCTTTCCCGACCGTTGTCGGGCTGATGCCGGTGTCCCGGAACAGACCCCACTTCGACACTGCGCGGAAGAACGGCATCGACGGCGGCAACCGGTCCGGCCCGAGCCCGTCCGTGCAGACGTGCACGGCGAGCGACGCATCGGTCAGCGCAGCGAAGAGGCCCACTTCCCCACGAGCATCCTGCGCGGCCATCAACCGGGAGAGTCGAACGAACGCGCACGAAGCGCACGTGACCGGATTCGCCCCCTGCTGCAGCACCTTGATCCGGCCGAGCCCGTCCTGGTCCGTCTTCGACCGCCGCACTCGCGCGTAGACGCCCTCGCCATCGACGAGGCGGAGATCGGCGACGGTGAGTGCGGTGAGCTCGGACTCGCGGAACGCACCGACGAACCCGAACAGCAGCAACGCGTGATCCCGGGTCGCCAATGCCCCGGCTTGGAGGTCGGTGACGTCGATCGTCAGCAGGGTCGTCTGCAGGGTCTGCAACGTCATCGGCTTCGCGCGCCGGACCGGCACTGACCGGGTCCGGCGGATCCCCTTGAGGACGTCGCGGACGATCGGGGTGGAGCCGGGTGGGGTGTGGCCGCGGCGGGTGTGTTCCCAGTCGATCGCGGCGACGTAGCGGCTGATCGTCGCCGGCGCATACCGCTGCCCACGATCCGGCAGAACAGCATTGGCCTTGTCCGCGAGGAACGCTGCGACCTCGGCAGGGTCGACCGGCGCCGTCGACATCTGCTCGAGCTCGTGCGCCTCGGAGATCTCGTGGTCGAGGAAGCCGGCGCGCCACCGGGCGAACTGGCGCAGGTCCGACCGGTACGCACGGACCGTGTTCAGCGACAGGGACGCCTCAGCGAACACCTGCGGCGACGCGTCCGCCTGAACCACCACGTTGCCTCGATCAACCGGGTTCCCCTCCCCCGCTGCCATGCGAAGCCGCGCGAATGCCGTCCGGGACCGCTCCGCCGCCGCACGCTGCTCCGCTGACGCAGCCCGGTCGCGCACACCACGCTGCGCGAGGACCGTCGCGGGATCCACAGCGGCAGCCTCGACTCCTACGTCCTCGTTCACGTGGCCTCTTCTCCTGGCGGCGCCGGCACTGTGCACACGTCCTGCCTCAGTTCCGATAATAGTTCTTCTCGGACCAAATTGGCGGGGCTGGAAGCGCCCATCCTTCGGTGTAGCGGCAGATTCGGCACCCAGGCGAGCGATTCGGCACCTTGGACATCGTCGAGAACACCGACCTCACGCTCAATGAATGGCGCGACGCCTGCAGGAAGCTCACCGCCCACCTGCGCGCTAACTACGAGGGACTCCCCAAGTGGGCCCGTCAGCCGTATTTCGGTGAGGACATCTGGCCGCTCGCAACTGCGTCCGGGCGGAACCTCCATGAGGATCCCCAGGTGTACTTCGGCATGACTGAAGAACAGGCGAAGCGCTGGCGGCACGTACGCGGGCAAATCTAGGTCGTACAATCGGAGTCGGACCTGACCCCCTCGCTCATGCGCTGATGAAGCAGCCCAGCGTGGCGTACCGCTACCTTGCCGTCACCGCCGCCTCCACCTGACTACCCCGCAGTCCGCACCGGGAAGCCTCCTCCAACGCAGACCTACGGACGTCGCGCGGCGCCGAGCTTTCTACGGCGAAGGGGCGATCCGGCGCGCACCATGCCGCAAGGCTCCCGCATAGACCGGCATGGACAGCAAGGACACCTACTTCCGTCTCCCCACGCCCGCTGAAGCCGCAGCAGCCGAGGAGGTCGCCGTTCCGCGAGCTCCTCGGCTGTCGCGTCGGTCGCTCGTGCCGGCGCTCTGCTGGCTCGCTGGCGGGCTGTTCTTCCGGTTCGTCGTCGGATGGCACGGCGACCTCACCAGGTGGATCATCATCCTTGCTGCCATCGTGGCTCTCGCCAGCTTCGGCCGCTTCGTGATGAAGGTCTCGGACTACCGCGCGAAGCTCCGCGACTACCGCTTGCGACGGGCAGAGCAGGCAGCTCCCTGACCGTCTGCGCATAGACCCAGCATGGCCACCACTCCCTGCCCGTCGTTGTCCTCGAGGACGCGGGCAAGAGCAAGCACCTCCGCTTCAAGGGCGTCGTCGGTGGTGGTTCCCTGGAAGTGACGGTCGCCGATCTTCGCGACGCGAACAGCGGCGAGCGACGCTTCTTCGCGTCGCTCCGAAGGCAGCAGTTCGTGACCGTGGACGCCGCAGGGCTCGGCAACCTCGACCGTCGCTACCGCGTACGCTTCGATGTTCCCGCCATCACGGACCTCCCGGCTCCGCCTCTGAAGGCGAGGGCCACTCCCCCGCGGGCGAAGAAGAACCGGCGCGGGTAGCGGTCAGTTCGGTACCGACGTACCCTCCGAGGAGTTCTCCACAGCAGGGTTGGTCGTCGGACTCGATACCCACGCACTTTTCGTGGGTGTCTGGTCCGTTTTCGTGGGTACCTGGTCCTCGGCCCGTGGGTATCCGGTCCGCTTGGTGTGGGTATGCAGTCCCAGGAGCACAGCACCGCTCCCCCGCCGATCGCTATCAGCATGCGGATGTGACCTCGCTCGAACGCGGCCCCCTGTAGTGCTTCCTGTAGCTCTATCCGGTAGCTGATTTACGAACTAACGAAACGCAACCACAGAGGGGGCGCCAAGTTTTCCACAGACGGGTGCTTCTACCCCTTCCATTGGAGGAAAGAGAGTCACTCAGGCCGCCGCACTTCAGGACCATATAGCCACGGGCTTCGCCTGTGATTCCATGCGTGAGCTCTGCGCCGGTGGGAGGACTAGATACCCACGTTCGAAGACGCCTGTCACCTCAAGGTGCGAGTCGAGGACTTCGCTGTCACTGAGGACCGGATACCCACGCCCGCTCGTCTTGCCCGGCACGCCGACTTGCCCGCAACTAGTGGCTCGCACCCCGGGGACCAGATACCCACGCGGTGCTCCGCGGTTTCCGACCGGGAGGACCAGATACCCACGCCGGCTGGTGGACCTTCGCGGTTGGCAAGGACCAGATACCCACACGACGTGCCAGCGGGCGTCCCGGCGGGTACCTCACCTAGCTGTCGACCGGAGCGGGGTGGGCGGGCGGACCAGATACCCACGCCCGGGGCTTTATCGCATTCTACGCCGGAAGGTAACCGCATGAACTGGTGTCGCAGGGGACCAGATACCCACGACCGCGGACCAGATACCCACGCCTGATGAGCTCGCGGCGCTGGGTGCGGAGAGGACCAGATACCCACGGCGCAGGGTGTACGCCAGCCGTCCGGAGTGCGCGCGGAGGGGACCGGATACCCACGCGCGCCGTCGACGGACGCGGTTTCCAGCTCACGTGGGTATCCGGTCCCCTCGAACGCGAAAAGAGAGGCGCCCGTAGGCGCCTCTCTCCCGTCGTTTCTCTGGCCGATTAGGCTCCGACCTCGCGTCGAGGCTTCGTCGGCTCCACATGGGGCGGAGACGGCCGGAGGATGAGGTACTCGGACGTCGGTTCGACCCGTGCTTCTGGGTAGATGATCTTGATGGCCCGCAGGTGACCCTCGAACGCCGCCTTGAACTTGTGGGGCTGCGTGTACTGCGCGCCGAACTGCAGGTTGAGGTCGTTCCACTTGATGCGGGTGGGCTTACGCAGGTAGAACATGCGGTACGTGAGCCACAGGTAGATGTCCATGCGCATCGCTGACTTCCCCATCGCCTTCATCGCGTTCAGGTCGATGGGGACCGGCGAGGAAACGATGGAGTCGTAGAACCGCTCGGAGAGGGTCACCGTGGACTGCCAGAGCCCTTCGTTGTCCTCGACGTCGTCCTTGCCGAACCACAGACGGACGCTGTCAGCGATGCGGAAGTACTCAATGGCTTCCCCGTGACCGTCCGGGCGGATCTCGAGACCCTCGACACTGAGGTTCGCGCCGAAGAGCCGCTTCAGGCCGTCCGCGACCCGCTTCGCGTCCCGTCCACCGTGTGCGAGGCCGATCTTCTCCATGAACGCTTTCATGGAACGGCCGAGCTCGAGCTGCTTGCTCTGCGTCAGCACCGCTTCTGTTGCCATCCAGTTCATGGCCTGGCGCGGCAGGACACCGTATGGGTAAGCAGGTGTCCGCTCTCCGGTCTGTGCGTCCAGCAGCAACGCCGGCTGCATCATCAGCGAGACGGACCCGTTGCGACGCTCCCAGTATGGGATGTTGCCGGGGTTGCGGTAGGGCAGCGAGACCTGCGCCCAGATGCGCGCCGAGTACCCGATGTCCATGGCGTCCTCTTCGCCACCCTCGAGGTTCGCCGCGTAGTTCACTAGCCGCGCCGTTGTCTCGTCGATGAGGATTGGCGCGTCGGCCGGCACGTCGATCAGTGTGATCTCGGTTGCGAGGGTGTCGGTCATCAGGACCTCCCGGGGCATGATGGAAGCAGTGGTCGCGCGGAAGCGGACTTGGTCAGTGCGTCCCACCCGGCAGAGCGCACTGTGCCTGGCGCTCCCCCATCCGAGTTGGTACTCGCACAGCGTGGCTGCGGATCAGATACCCACGTTGGAACTTGCCCGGCGTGTCGCAGTGTTCCTCGCCGGCGTCTGTACGAACCCATGCCTCTGATCTACGGGATCCGGCCGACATTGCCGGGCGCGGATGACCAACGAAGTCAGTTCTCGCGCCGAATCGGCCGTCCGCGCGGAGCTTGCTTCATCCGCTTCGGGAACGGCTGCCCGCCGTTGTAGGTGTCCTGCAGACGCTTTGTCTCCCCCAGGTAGATGTCCACCAGGATGTCCTTCGGCGTGGTGTAGCCCTCGTGCAGGGACGCTGCCGCGAACGCGTCGTTGAACGCGTCGCGATCGCCTCGACGAATCTCGAAGGTGACCTTGACGATGTCGTCGGGGTTCTCCTCCCCCGAGTCGCCGTACCGACGCCTCGTGTACGGCGTCGTCGGGCCCTGCGCTGACTCAGCGGCCTGCCGCTGCCGCTGCCGCTGCCGCTGCCGCTGCTGCTGCGTTTGCGGAGCGGGGGCAGCCGCAGGCTCGACCACCGCCGGTGGGACGTCCTCGGCTGCTGCAGTCGACGGCTCCGGCTCACGGAACGTGACGGCCGGCGCCTCGGAAGGCTCGACGGTCATTACCGGGTCTTCGACCTCGGACTCTGGAGCGGACGCGATGGTCTGCTGCACTGCGCGCCGCGGCGCCGGGGGTGGTGGCGCAACCGTACGGGAAGGCTCGATCGGCTGCTCGACCTGCTGCTGCGCCGTTCGATTCGCGCGGAGCAGGGACCCCGCCCCTCCCCCGCTGTTCGGACGGCTTGGCGGACCGGAGATGATGCGGCCTGCGTCAGACATTCGCTTCCTCCGCCGCGTCAGCCTCAGCCTCGGTGAGTCGAGCGGTGAGCTCCTGGGTCACTGCGTACAGGCTGTCTGCAACGTTGCCGGCAGCCTGAGGGCCAGCGGAAATGTGCTTAGCCCCGCGGCGCAGAGCCTCGTACCACTTTTCCTGCTTCTGGACACTTTTCTCGAGCTCGTGGACGAGGACTCGCTTTTTCCTCGCGGCCTTCGCGGTTGCGCCTGAGTGGCGGACGTAGCTGGTGAAGATGAACTTCCGAGCTTCTTCGCTTTCCAGGGCCTCGACAACGTCGTCGGCGAACTCCTGCCGCACCTTCGTCTCAGACGTACTCGAGTCGAAGTTCACCACGCCGAGGAGGTCCACGTCGGGGTTGATATCCACGACCTTGTCGAGGCGCCGAGCGGTCAGTCGGAGACCATCGATGCTCGCATCGTCAGCCTTCGCTGGGATGAGGATGTAACGAGCGGCCGCGACAGCAAGCATCTGGATGCTGTCGATGTTCGGCGGGCAGTCGAGCAAGATCAGGTCGTAGTCGTCGGCGATGACAGACAGAGACGTGGCAAGGCTGAGGCGTGCTGCGGTGCCTTCGGTGCCGGACTGGCTCATCCGAGGGCTGATGCCCTTGTCGAGGATCTCGATGTGCTCCCCTCCCGGGAGTACGTCGAGGTTCGGGCGCACCTCCTTCAGGGGCTGAAGGTGATCGCCGAAGAGGACGGCCTTCGACAGACCAGAGCCCTTGTCGTCGCCATCTGCGTACCTGTAGCTGAGGTCGAGGCCGAGGTTCCCCTGCGGGTCCAGTTCGATGACGAGGACTCGCCAACCTGCCTCGGCCAGAATCCCGCCGATGTTGGCGCAGAGGGTGGTCTTGCCGACGCCGCCCTTGTTGTTGATGACGGCTACGACTCGCTGAAGGGAAGATCGGTCAATGGTGAGTGACAT